>CAYXQH010000148.1:0-10927 GCA_964467425.1 uncultured Saprospiraceae bacterium | reverse complement strand
GGATCGTGCTGGATGCTACACATCTATGCGATACCAGTTTTTGGGAAGCCTTGGATTGTTTTCAAGGGCCTATTTGGGCAAGTCATAGTAATTGCCGTTCATTGGTGAACCACAACCGTCAGTTTAGTGATGATCAATTAAAAATATTAATCGAACGAAATGCGGTTATCGGCATGCCGCTGGATGCATGGATGATGGTTCCGAATTGGATTAGAGGGAAATCACATCCTACTAATACATCTGTTTTACTAGACCACATGATTGATAACATGGATCACATTTGCCAACTTGCAGGTAATACTAATCATGTTGCGATCGGTACTGATTTGGATGGTGGATTTGGAACAGAGCAGTGTCCGTCGGATATTAATACTATTGCTGATTTACAAAAACTCTCTTCCCTTTTAACGAAAAGAGGCTATTCTTCAACTGATATTGAAGAGATTTTTAAAGGTAATTGGTTGCGCAAAATGGAAGAGATATTGAAGTAAAGCATCTGCATTTAATCCCTTCTTTTTCGTTCAGCAATAAACTTTATAAAACCAAGAATTTTCCATAAACTATAGTTTCTTCATTTTTTAATTGAAACAACCAAAGCCCTTTTCCTAAAGTTGATGTATTTAATGATATTCTATTATCTCGTAGATTATATGATATTGCTCTTCTTTTTCCATTTTGATCCATAATCGTAAATTCATCCTCTTCGCTAATGTTGAAAAAGAAATCTATAGTAGTTGCTCCATTGGTAGGATTAGGGAAAATAAAATATGTATTTTGCTCGCTGTTAAGCGTTGAATTACTCGTCATGATGTCCTGAACTTGGGAACAAATAGAGTCATTCGTAAAGTCGTTTTCGACCGTTAAACAAACAGTGTACGTCCCTTCTTGTGTGTATGTATGCGTAGGGTTTTGCAGGGTACTTGTCTGGCCATCACCAAAATCCCATACCCACGAAATAGGATTATTCAAGGATTCATCCTGAAAAGAAACCGTTAGAAAGTCTGGCTCAAAAGAATAGGCTGCCTCGACTATTGGAGGTAAAGGGTCTACCATTATGTTCTCTATCTCATTGGTAATAATAGGGGGGTTAAAATCAAAAAATATACCTACAGAATTAAAAATGGATGTAAAATTTGGAAGGTCTTGTTTTGCCTTTATTGAAAAATTGATAAAACCATGGCTCGCTATTTCATTGGTAGTGCTATCCGGTAAAAGGATGTCTTCAAAAGTGAAGGTTGCCAGTCCGTCGTCCGTAATGCTTGCCTTATATTCATGACTGGATGTTCTTGGTGTAAAAGAATCCCAATCCAGATCGTTGCTTAATTGATCTCTTATGACGACAGTAAAAGCGGTGTCGTTTCCAGTATTTTGGAATCGAACAGTATATTCTAAATCTTCTGAAAATAAGGTGTAATTCTCATTATAAATACCCCCTAAGGACCGAATGGGTACGACCTGTTTGTCATTAGGATCATAAGCACAAGTGATTTCTGAAAGATGTAAATATTGATCTTCCAAAACGAGACTTCCATTATTGTCTTCAGAATATGCCATAGCAGGCATTTCAATAATCTCTCCAATAGCGGAAACATTAGCTACTGTAAATTCCAAATATATAAAGGCTGTTTCGGTAGGGTTTAATTCCTCGAAATTCCAAAATAAAGTGTCGTTTATAATATTATCAGGATTAGGAAATGACTGAACCATCGTAGCAAATTCACTAGGGAAGAAGCCGTACGTTCCATCAAGAGTTGTACATCCCTCGTTACTTACCATTAAATAATAGGGGACTGTAAAACCGCATCGAGTAGGGGAAGCCGCAATTAAAGAGACATTCAATTTAGATTCATTACTCACTGAAGTGACTCCAAAATCGAAATTTTGAACAAGAGGACTGTTTTCAGTAATGGTAAAATCATATTGAGTAGGAGCAGTAGTCAGTGCCCAACATGGCTCTAGCTGTGGAGCGATAGTATAGGTGCCATTGTCTAATGCAAAAAGAAAAGTACTGTTATTATTGGAGTTAGAAGAATAGTTTTCCTGACCATTCGGATTTAACTCGATGGGGAAATTTTGCAATAAAACCTCTTCGGTATCTTTGACACCATTTTCATTGCTATCTAAAAAAACGGAACCTTGTACCGTATTGGAACCGAGATTATAGGTGAAGTTTTCATACCAAACAATGTCGCCATGAATACCTACACTAATAATATCCAGATCACCATCCTGATCAAGATCACTTGCTTTAGCCTCAAAAGAATATATATCATCGTCGATAAACTGAGGCATAGCAAAAGTGCCATTACCGAGATTTCCAAAAAATAAGATTGCATCATCATCTGGAGCACTGGTGATTATATCTTGGTCACCATCAAAGTCGATGTCAGCAGTAAAAGCATCTCTTGGATAATCAATTCCTGACAGAATAATTTGCCTGTTTTGAAAGGTTCCATTTCCATTATTAACAAAAATAGAAATGTTCTCATCGTCTCTGGATGAAACCATTAAATCAGGTAGACCGTCGCCGGATAGATCGGTTGGAAAAATATTAAACGGACTGTCAAAATCGGTATCAATCTCATGAAGTGTGAAATTTAAAGTGCCCGTGTTTTCAATCCATAATACTTCATTTGCATTTACATAACCTCCTGCAAAATCAAGATCTCCATCGTTGTCTAGGTCAGTGGCAATAGGTTGAAGAATTGTTGAAAAGCCTGTGTTTAAAGAAACTGAGCTTGCAAAATTTAAGCCTCCTTGGTTGAGAAAACATTTTAAAGTACTACCTACAAAAATGTCCTGATCTCCATCTCCATCTATATCTTCTGTAAAAACAAAGCTTCCTGCTCCACCCAGAGGAATCATAGGACCGAAAATACCATTCCCTAAATTTTCATGAATATTTATTCCAGTAGAGCCAAATATAGTAGAAGAAATCACATCCATGTCGCCATCGTTATCAAGATCAGCAGCTGTGCAATGTCTTACTTCTGTTATTTCAGCAATGACTTTTTGACCTGAAAAGTTTCCATTGCCCATATTTTTATACCATGATAGAACATCACTCCATTCAGAGGCTAATAAAATATCGTTTAATCCATCTCCGTCAATATCTGCCAGGGTAGATTCTTTATTATATATAGCACCGTAATAAACCGTTTGCTGTTCTCCAAAAACTCCGTTACCCTCGTTCAACGTAACAGAGATTGTTCCACCATTACTACTTAAAATATCTGCTAGTCCATCATTATTTAAATCAGCAAAATCATAATAGGATAAATCGAGATTATTTGAAATGATAGAAGGTGGCATAAAATCGAAAGTCCCTTGTCCGGGATACCATAATAAAGTTGTGTCTGCGAGATCACCTACCATATCTAAAAAACCATCTCCATTGAGATCAAGAAGATTTAAATTGCTGATCACATAGTCCGTAAGCGGTGAAAAAGTCTCGTCTCCAAAATTACCAGCACCTAAATTTTCAATATAACCTATAGGTGCATCTTCATTATTAAAGCTGGAAATAAAATCTAAATCGCCATCATTATCTATATCTCCGGCTGCTGTTTTTTGGTATACAGTAGATGAATATTGACCAATTACCCCAAAGGTCGTTTGTGGAAAAGGAAAACTTCCACTTCCATTATTATAATAATATCTTAGCAAACCAAGATTACTGGCATGCATGATATCCTGATCGCCATCTTCATCTCCATCAAAAAACAAAAGATCAAAAATTAATAAATTGCCTGTTTCTACTACTACAGAAGGTCCACCAAAATTTCCATTCGAATTATTAAAGACAACGAGTTCTTCTTCATACCGGAAAAAAACGAGAATATCTAAATCGCCATCTCCATTTATATCACCAACATCAATTTTAGTTGGACGATTTTTAGTGCTTGTCAAGAGATCTGCTTCTTCAAAATTGCCTCCACCCAAATTTTTAAAATAAAGGACAACATCATCATTTTCGGAAGCAGCAATAATATCCGGAAAACCATCAGCATCCATGTCTTCCACCTTAATTAGATTAAAGCTGTTGATCCAATCTCCTGAAAGGATATTTTGACTGCCGTAAGAAGGAGTAGATGGAGTACCTGTATTTTCAATCCAGGCTACACTTGTAGTAGTAACAACTGCAATATCATTTAAACCATCTTGGTTGAAATCTCCGGCAGCCAAATTTCGGATACCGTTTAAGGCTTGATCAATATAGATTCGATCACCAAATTGTGAGAATGAGAAAGAATGGAAGAATAAAAATAGAGTCGTATAGACGAGAGTTCTCATAAAGCTTTATTTTTAAAATGTAATTTTTTCTTTTTAAGGTAAGGAAAGTTTTAACTAGTGTGGTAGTCGAGATGTTTTAATTCGGTTTTATAACATTAAAATCTTTATCACTCCTCATAGACTACTGCATCATCCAAAATATAATTCAGATAATCTAAATCAGAATCGTTCAATCTTAGTTTCCCTCTAAAGGTGACCATCGCATCTTGCTTAAATCGTTTCTTTCGTTTTTTCAACTGAATATCCATAACGGATTCTGGACCAGCACCTCCGCAAAAAAAACAACTGGTAAAAGGAAAAGCAGAAAGGACAACAATCGTTTCGTCACCCGTTTCTTCCAGCGGAATTACATAGCCTTTTATTTGAATTTTTTGGCCATCTAGTTTTTTAACGGAAGGATGAAAAACAGGGTAGGCGATCATGGTTTTAAATTCTTCATTTAAGCGTTCTTCAAAATCGACTTTTGACAAATGCTTCCAACCAATATTATAATGCCCGTCAACCAGGACTGGCACAGAACTGGCCGTATCCTCCAATTCATTCGTTTTTAAACCTATGGAGTCCATAGAAATGAGATCAGATTCTTTTTCAGTTGTTTGTTGAGGTGGAGCTTCTTTTGGATTAAATAATTGAAGTAGACCAAAACCGGTGAGAAAGACAACAAGGAAAACAATAATATATTTCATGGTTTATATTTTCCATAAAGATAAGTAGTGAAGGCTAAATAAAATAATTCAGAGAAATGCTTATAAAATAAAAACCTCCAAATTTTGCGGTTCTTGCAAAATTTGGAGGCAGTATAAAAACTACATCAAGTTTGAAAACTTGAAGAAGTAAAATTATTTATCGAACCACTAATCGTTTCGTCAAGACAGCGCCATCATTCGAGCGGATATTGACAAAATAAATACCTGTATTTAAGGCATTTGTATTAATAGTAAAATTAGAAGCTCCAGAAAGTAAGTCACCTTCAAAAACCTCCTGAACAATCTGTCCATTTACATTTATCACTTGAATATTCACAGCAAGAGAAGATTGTTTTAGGTTTAAGCTTAACTGGCTGGATTCCTGAGCAATCGTTGGCGCTAATGCCACAGCTAATACATCTGAAGTAATGGTTTCTACAGAAGCTGGAGCAGCAAATTCGTTGGTAGTAAAAGCATTCACAAATTGATACGTGTCATCTATCTTTTCCCAAATAATACCCATGATGTAAATACTATCGGTATTATAGGTCGAATTTATCTGAAGAGATAGAGCTTCTGTAAATTCAGTATCAGCTGCAATCGTTCCATTCCCAAGCGAAATTCCAAAATTACCGGGAGTGATAGCCTGGCGTAAAACAAAAGGATGTGAAGCCATATTACTATTCGATGCCTGGTTATTGATCACACCATTTTCTAATAAATAAACGCCCATATAGAAATCTCCGCTTGCTTCCTGAAAAAACTTAGCTTTAGCATCAATGGTCAAAATATTTCCATCAAGGATAGCAGAGAAACCAGTATTTGCAATAGGCATTTCTTCAAAATTAGCATTTACTAGGTCTTGCACCTGCTGCCTTTTTGTAGGCATATTTCCACTTGATACATTTAGATTTTCATTTCCAGCATAAAAATAAGGCTGATAAGGCGCATTAAAATTAGACGAAAAAGCTATACCGGGAGAGCTTTCTAAATCTCCACTATGATGTGAGCCAACAAAAACAGCTTTTCCATGATTGTCTTCAAGGATTTCTTCAAAAAAGTCCCAGGCCCAAGCTCCACAATTCGGACACCAGGTAGCGGTTATTTTAGTTAATAAGGTTCTTTGTTCTTGAACGACGTCTTGAGCAAAAAGCCCAGATGCCATTAAAAAGCAGAACGAAATAAGGAGTAAGCTTTTTTTCATAACGGATTATTATTTTTAATTAAAATTGGTTTAAAATAGGCTGGATTCCTTGCAAAAAGGTATCCTAAAATGTTGATTACAAATATCAGGCTTTAGTTTTTTTCTTATACTAGAGATTGATCCTATTGTCTTTTGGATACCATAAAAAAAAGGGAAAAGACGTATGCCTTTCCCCTTTTTTAAGAAAATTAAATTTTCTATTTGCTGCTCTCAGAAACAAGCGATTTGAATGATTCTGGATGGTTCATCGCTAAATCGGCTAACACTTTACGATTAAGACCAATCTCACTTTTTGATAATTGGTGCATTAATCTGGAGTAAGTAGTACCGTTTTGGCGAGCTGCAGCATTGATACGAGCGATCCAAAGTCGACGGAAAGCGCGTTTTTTATTTTTTCTATCTCGGTATGCATATCCCCAACCTTTTTCGACAGCATTTTTTGCTACCGTATAAACATTGCTTCTTGCACCGAAATAACCTTTGGCTGCTTTTAAGATTTTTTTACGTCTCTTCCTGGAAGCGACGGAATTCACTGAACGTGGCATTTGAAATGTTTTTAGTGCGATACAGGGGCCAATAAAGGCACTTTTTACCTGTAACCTCGTTAAAAATGATGTTATCTTACATCAAACAAAGTAAATGTTTGATTCTTTTCTCATCAGCTTTACTGACAAGACCAGCGTGTCGAAGGCGTAACTTTCTTTTCTTTGACATTTTTGTCAAGATATGAGATTTATAAGCCTTTCTCCGCTTAATTTTACCTGATCCAGTAAGCTTGAATCGCTTCTTAGCACTGGAATGAGTCTTCATTTTAGGCATCGTAAATATTTTTTTTAAAAGGACTGCAAAGATAGCTAAAAGAAATCTTAGTTCAAAACCTGAACAAGATGAATTTTGAAGCTATAAATGAATATTTCCACCGAAACGGTGTTTATATCATCGAATGCAAACTTAGTTTATATAGAATGCTAGGATTTCTTCCCGACCTTTTTAGGAGAAACGATTACAATCATCCTACGACCTTCCATTTTTGGTAGGTTCTCAGGAGCACCAAGTTCTTCTAATTCTTTAAGAAATCGTAGTAAAAGTAGCTCTCCACGATCTTTAAAAACAATCGTTCGACCTCGAAAGTGTACATAAGCTTTTACTTTAGCACCTTCTTCCAAAAACCGTTTTGCATGTTTTAATTTGAAATCAAAATCATGATCATCCGTATTTGGACCGAAACGAATCTCTTTGATAACCGTTTTAGAGGTTTTCGCCTTGATTTCCTTTTCTTTCTTTTTCTTGATGTAAAGGAATTTCTTGTAATCGATAATTTTACAAACAGGTGGGGCTGCTTTTGGAGAAATTTCGACTAAGTCGAGGTCTAATTCTCTTGCCCAACGATTAGCTTCTTTTGTTGTGTAAATTCCTGGTTCAATTGTTCTTCCTGCTATTTCGCTGACATTTTCTAAATTGTCTCCGACTAAACGGATTTCAGGAACTTTAATAAAACCATTAATTCTAAATTCTGGGACTTGAGGGCCCCTCGAGTATTGCTTACGCTGTCTTTTCGCCAATAGATAAGTTATTTGTTATTAAATGTAATTTATTCAACGTTTGTTTGACCGCGAACGGTTCCTGCAAATGTCATTTTTTCACAATAAAAATAAAAAAGTACATCCACAATACTGCGAATGTACTCTAATATTTTCAAACTATTTTATTATTCTTTGATATCTGTATTCTTTGCTTCTTTTGAAAGCGTAATTTCTATAGATTTATTGTCTTTAGCCATTACTGCTTTGAATACAGCACCTTCAGCAGGGTTTTTATTTAAAATAAACTCTGCAAGTGGATCTTCGATATATTTTTGGATCGCTCTGTGTAATGGACGAGCACCAAATTGAGGGTCAAATCCTTTCTCTGCAACAAACTTTTTCGCTCCATCGGATAGTTTCATGGTATAACCCATTCCATCCAGTCGCTTGTATAGATCCTTTAGTGTAATATCGATGATTTTGAAAATATCGTCTTGATCTAAGCTATTAAATACGACGATGTCATCAATTCTATTTAAAAACTCAGGACTAAACGTTCTTTTCAAAGCATTCTGAATAACAGATTTGCTATTTTCTTCAGAGGAATCCTGTCTAGCTTTTGTAGCAAAACCAACACCTTGACCAAAATCTTTTAATTGTCGAACTCCAATATTTGAAGTCATAATGATCAGGGTATTTTTGAAATCCACTTTTCTACCTAAACCATCCGTCAATTGACCATCATCCAAAACCTGCAATAAGATGTTATATACATCCGGATGCGCTTTTTCAATCTCATCCAAAAGAATAACGGAATAAGGTTTTCTTCTAACTTTCTCAGTCAGTTGTCCACCTTCTTCATATCCGACGTAGCCTGGAGGCGCTCCAATCAAACGGCTGATCGCAAATTTTTCCATGTATTCACTCATGTCAATTCTGATTAAAGAATCTTCAGAGTCAAATATATATCGGGCCAATGCCTTTGCTAATTCTGTTTTACCAACACCTGTAGGTCCTAGGAAAATAAAAGAACCAATTGGTTTAGATGGATCTTTTAATCCAACTCGATTTCTTTGTATTGCTTTGGTTACTTTGACAATCGCTTCATCTTGTCCAATAATGACATTTTGAAGGTCTTTGGTCATACCAACCAATTTGTTACTTTCACTTTGAGCTACTCGAATAACAGGGATACCCGTCATCATAGAAACCACTTCAGCAATATCATCTTCATCAACCGGATAACGCTTGGTCTTAGATTCTTCTTCCCATTCTACCTTTGCAAATTCTAGTTGGCGAACCAACTTAGATTCATCATCTCTTAAATCAGCTGCTTTTTCATACTGTTGATTTTTTACAGCTTGATTTTTCTTTTCTTTTAAATCCTCGATTTTCTTTTCAAGGTCTTCAATATGCTTAGGAACATGAATGTTTTTTAAATGGACTCTTGCTCCAACTTCATCTAAAACATCAATCGCTTTGTCCGGTAAGAATCGATCACTAATATACCGATCACTTAATTTGACACATGCTGCAATTGCTTCATCCGAATAGTTTACATTATGAAACTCTTCGTATTTAGGCTTAATGTTTTGAAGGATGTGTACCGCTTCTTCCGCTGATGGTGGATCGACAATTACTTTTTGGAAACGACGATCTAAAGCGCCATCTTTTTCAATATGCTGTCGGTATTCATCAAGCGTAGATGCACCGATACATTGTAACTCTCCTCTTGCTAAAGCTGGCTTGAAGATATTAGAAGCATCTAATGATCCTGTCGCACCACCCGCACCGACAATCGTATGAATCTCATCAATAAAAAGAATGACGTCACGAGACTTTTCAAGTTCGTTCATAATCGCTTTCATTCTTTCTTCAAATTGTCCACGATATTTTGTTCCTGCAACTAAAGCAGCAAGGTCAAGCATGACAATTCGCTTATTGAAAAGCGTTCTGGATACTTTTCGCTGAATAATTCTTAATGCAAGACCTTCAACGATTGCTGTTTTACCAACACCAGGTTCTCCAATAAGAATTGGATTATTCTTTTTACGTCTACTCAATATCTGAGAAACACGTTCAATTTCATTTTCCCGACCTATGATCGGATCTAGTTTATCTTCTTCCGCTAACTTGGTCACATCTCTACCGAAGTTATCCAAAACAGGTGTTCTGGATTTAGAAGCACCTTTTCTTTGATATCTAGCGCTTTCTTCTTCTTCGAATGGTTCATCCGGATCACTTGGTCCAGATGCAAATAAATCAGGGCTAGTCATATCCTGCTCTTGCTTAACAAACTCAAGCTCTGAGCGGTATATGTCATAGTCTACATCAAATTGACTTAATATTCGAGATGCCAGACTTTCTTTGTGTTTTAAAATGGAAAGCATTAAATGCTCTGGGCGAATTTCTTCATTCTTAAGCATCTTGGCTTCAAGAAAAGTTACTTTCAACACCTTTTCAGCATGTTTATTCAATGGAAGGTCGCCTATATTCAAGGAAGCCATATTAATAGGCATTCTTTGAACAGACTCTTCAATTGTCTGCTTCAGTTCGAAAGTATCTACATCTAATGAATCTAAAACCCGGATAGCCAGACTTTCTTCAATTCGCATAATACCAAGCAGGAGATGTTCAGTGCCGATAAAATCTTGCCCTAAACGAACAGCTTCTTCTCTACTGCGCGAAATTATTTCCTTTACTTTTGGTGAAAACTTCCTTTTCATGATTGCTATTTAGACCTCAATTTTTGCTATAAATTTTTTATTAAAAAAAGCATTAACAATAATAAGGTTAATTATTTAAGATTACAAAAAATGATAACATGAATAGCCTTTTATGTAGGCCTTTGTTTAATGTAGGTTTTGTGTTTGTATAAAAACCGTCTATTCTTAAAAATGTTCACTTATTTAAAGTGGAGATAGTAGATTGTTTTTTTGTACGAATGAACGGATATACAGTTGTCTTTTTGCTCTTCTTTTTGATAAATAATATAAATAAACCCTAAAAAATTGTGCCACTAGAATATCTTTTTTTCAAGGTAAACGGATGATATTTAAAAATGGCTTCTTTTCTAAGGGCAAATTATATACTTTTCTTCGATAAATTTGAGCAATAATAAATGGGCTTTTTCAAGAAATTAGGAATAGTACTATTGGTTTGGCGTTTTTGGATTTAAATTAGACGTATATGATTGAATTGTGAATATTATTCTTCAAGTA
>CAYXQH010000147.1:0-10933 GCA_964467425.1 uncultured Saprospiraceae bacterium | reverse complement strand
CCCAGTCGATGGTTTCCTGTTTCAAAAACGGTTTCTTCAAAAATTAATTCAGATGTTTCTATTTCAAAATCATAGGCAACATGGACATCCAAGGGAATAAAATAATCGCTTAAGGTTTCTAAGACTCGATACCCTCGTCCATTCGGTAAAAAATCACAAGCTTTGGCAATCGAAACAGGGCCAACTGTAATGGCACAGACTACTTCCTTTTCGTCTGAAACAGTACCCAGTAAAAAATCATTAGACAAGGTGTAATGTCCTAAGCTAAGCATTTCATTTTCCAACTGAATGTGTTGACTATCGTACTTATGTTGTATTGCAACTGGCCAACCTATCATTGCTTCAAATGCCAATTCGGTGTAGCGTTGATTGCCTACAATGTGATGTGCAAGGGGTAACAGAGAAAACAAAATGGACTTTTGATAATTATCCATTGTGCCATTGAAGTCACTCCAGATAATATCAAACAATGAATGTCTGGAACCTATTGGAAAACCTGTCAGAACTTTTCGTTCTTCTTGTTCTAATCGAAGTCGGTAATGATTAAAAACCTGATCAAAAGGACTAAAAAATCGACGGCTATTTTTTTCTTGAATTTTTCGCTTTTTAAATTGCTGAAGCATCAAAGTTTTCTGCTGACTTCCGCTCTGTCCAACTGGAAACAATTCGTGAAACAAACCATCCGGCAAAGCATCATACATCCCTTTTCGGACAACCTTCACCTGCGATTTAGATACACCATGTTCGTTTTCAATCTGATCGATAGATTGAATATCACGGTTCACTACTTTATTAAAACCACCATTTGGAACAATCGAGAAGTCTACGGCATTGAGTTCATCAGATTGCTCCAACAACTCAGCCAGGACAACTTCTGCCCGAATATTTAAAACCTTATAGTTTGATGGTGTTTTCATTGATTTAAAATTCGAATCGGGTAAGCTGAAGCAGCTTTATTCCCAAGTTTGGTTTCCACTTCGTTACATAAAATTTGCCAGTCCTGCTCTGATAATTGCGTTTGCGGTCGTTTCCTTAAATGAACATCTATTGTTCGAATCAAACCTTCATTTTCATACTCACTTACCATTACCCCTCTGCGAATTTCAATAGATTCAATATTTCGAAAACCTAAAGCATTTATACAGAAGTTTTTAATATCCTCTTTCGTTACTAATCTACCGCGAGTCATAACAACCTCTTTAAAAGCATTGATACTATCAACAGCTTGTAGCTGATCACGTCCGCCTTTACTCGCAGTCACTAGTTGAATAGTTTTTGCCTGTAGATCACTATTCGAGAATAGATTCAACGGGGTACCATGCGGAATACGGTTAGCAATAGATCCATTGGTAGTCCAGTATTTCAAAAAAATAAGATCATCATTTTGGTAAGGACGTATAAATAAAAACGTCGTGTTTTCTACATCTACTTTTGAGCGATTAAAGTTTTTCTGAATTCGTTTGAAGACGACATCCATCTCTTCTAAATCTGCACCTAAATTGGCATAATTCAATCCGCGAAAAGCAGCCGTTTCATCTTTTACCATATCCAGCGTATAGCTTAAAAGATGTTCCGCTTCTCGGGTATCAAATCGCCGGACGCCACGATTTCGAATCGCATACATGCCATGATCGGATTCGTCGATAATTTTGATAGGCACTTCCTTATAAGCTACTGAATTGCTGTTGGTCATCGACTCCATAGACAAAAACAAACCATCTTCCAAACCAATTGGATAGATGTGCATATCTTTCAATAGTTTGTCCTGCTTTTCATGAAGCTTACGATTGATTATCGGGAAACAATTGATATGGCAATCCATTTCTGCAACATGGTCTCTTAAATTTTGAGGCATGATTACTTTGATCCAAAGCAATTCTTCTGTGAGTCTGGCAAAATCCGTTTCGTTAAAAATTTCTTTTAGTTCTTGCGGATATTTAGATCGACACTTTTGCCATTCAAAATCCGTTTCATTTATGGTCAAAAAATGCGATCTACAAGTAGCAAGGATGTTATTTTCAATAAACTGTTCGATGCCCAGAGAATTTAAAACATCTTCTTTTTCAGCATCCCTGTATTCTTTTTTATAATTATGTCCTTGCTTGACCTCAATATCTTTTCCATTAATGCTCCATTGCGTAAGAGGTAGATATTTTAAAAAGGAATTTATTCTAACTTCGTTTTTCCAATCAAAGAAAAATGTTAGATTTTCCAGATTGCGAATCGCTTCATTAAGTTTTAAGCCAATAAAAAAAGTACCTGGTGCAAGGTATTGCCCATAAGTAGATTCCAGAAGTACATCTTTTTCTAAGCGTTGATTAATTTTCACCACCCGATTGTCATATGCCATGGCTTCGACTCGTCCATCATACAAGGTAAAACGTTCGGCAGGTGCGAAAAAAACATCTTTTTTAAGATCCAGATTTTTATAAAAAAACTGATCCTGCAATGCCGTTACTGTTTTTGCTTCCACAGGCTGCGCATGCGCAATTGTATAAGCAGGTTGAGCTTTGGTCATGATGTCCGGCGTCAATATTTCGACTAGTCTTTCAAAAATCCGGTTACGAGAATTTGTAATATCATTACTCAATCGTTCCAGCTCAAAACTACAAGCACCGATCAATAAATCCACTACCGGGTCGAAAGCATTAAGATCGATATCTGTTTTACTACGATACCCCCAATCTCTTGCAGCTTCCTTGAGGATCCTATCTTTAATCTCATTTTTTGTTTCGAAGGTTTGCATTATTGTATTGATATTGGGCTAAAAATGATTAAGTATTCTACATCCTGAATATTTTCATTGGTTTCTTTTAAGACCAGTTTAGAAACATCAATAATAAATTGTCGTCTCAGGTCTTTTCCTTCACTATTGTTTTTTTCAATTCGCACTGATATTTTAAAATCATTCTGAATTCGAGGCTCATTGTTCAAAATATTTCGTCGCAGGGTTTCTTCCATTGCTGAAGCCCATGAACTATCGTTTACACTTACGTCAAAATCGTGATTCCATAAGGAACAACCATACTCCCGATTGAATCGATTCTCTCCAAAGTTGGTCATGAGAATTATATAAATATGCCTCCGCACCGATTCTTCAACAGATATTCTTTGCAGCTTGGTTGCCTGCATCAGATCTAGTGGATTTATTGGATAGTTGTAGGTTTCCATTTTTATGTAAATATTTTTTTTGACACAGATTTTCACAGAGGGTGCACGGAGTTTCACAGAGATTTATTCATATCATTTTAATTGATCTGGACAATACCGCCTTTGATTGTTGTCGTGGCTTGGCCTTCTAATTTTGCCTGAGCTCCTGAAATGGCTACTTCTGTTTGACCTTCCACTTTTGCATTCATTCCTGAAACACTAGCATCCTGATCTGCAGTCAAAGCGAGGTTCATTCCTTTTGCCGTTAAGTCCTGGCCTGCTTCTATATTAATGGCAGAATCCATTTTTATATTTAGTTCATCGCCTTCAATGTTGATTGTTTTACCTTTAAGGTTTAGAATACCTTCGGTTGTGACATTGATTTCACCATCACCATTCAAACTTAGAACAATACTATTTTTATCATCTTTTGTAAAAATGCTGATCATCGAATCATCCCCATCCTCAAATAGAATACGATGTCCTGATTTCGTATGAATCGCTTTTGTTGTGTTATCATCTGTTGCATATTGCGGTGCTTTTTTACCATGATAGACACTGCCAATTACAAAAGGTCGATCAGGATTATCATGCTCAAAGCCAACCATAACCTGATCGTCTTTTTCCGGAACGAAATACATATCTCCATTGCCGGCATAGGGGTAGACGACTCGAATCCAAGGCGTCATTTCATTTTTGTCTTGCCATGGAAACTGTACCTGTACTCTCCCCAAATTATCGGGATCTGCATTGTCTTTAATAATCGCTACCTGAGCATTTGCTTTAGGCATATGAACATGTGCATTCGGCGGTGCATCTTTCAGCGCTGCAGGTATGGCCTGAAAAGAATTTGAATAATTCCCTTCTCCATCACAACTGTGATTAATTTGTGTAATGTAGTAGGAACCAATATTTTTGTCCTTTTTATCTTTTACATTGATTTTGGTTCCGATGTGTAAACCTGGATTGTTACTATCGCCATATAAAGTCATCATTTGAGCTGCCCGACTATTTAGACGGTGGGTAGCGAAGTCCTTGATGTCTTTTTCATCTTCAAACAATTCGGTGAAAATATTTTTATGTTCTGGTGTAAATATCCCAAGACTAGCATCCATTGCAGCTTGACCATAGTTGTCCATGCTAGGTCTGCTTAAATCCGCAGATACTACTTCCAGTTTTTCATCTTTTACATACTGATATTCCTGGTAACCATAATTACAGGGAAGCATCGTCAAAAGCATAGAATACTCCTTGGTAGTTGCTCCGAGTTTTAGCGTATAAGTATTAGTTGTTTTGTAATCGCCAAGATGCAAATCCTGCCCATCATAATAGAACCATAGTCCATACTTAAAAGCCAGACGGCTTACAAAATTAAAAGGGGTTTCCCGATACTGTGTACAGTAAGGGATGGTAACATCTTTGGAAATATTTACCTTCAGGTTTTTGGACATGGGGGCTAAGACCTCCTTTGCAATGTCGCCAATACTTTTATCTGTAAACGTTTTGATATCCGTTCCATCATTCAGTAAAAAGGAATCGCTTTTTCCGTAAAGGGTAACTTGATCATAATTACTATGCGATTTGCCTAAATCAATTTGATTAATGATTCCTTTAAAAGAAAGTTTATCCTTCGATTCATTCCGATCTTCTGCACGAAACACCACATCTTTACCAATAAAATCGTAAATATCATCCGGGCTAATATGGCCGTTATCATCTCCCAATGCTTTAGCATCACACTCAATCGTAAAATTGTGATGGTTATTAACATCCTGGTTTAAATAAAACCGATCCGGACGAATTTTTTTTGTACCAACCTTGAGACTTAATTTGAGTTGCATTGAGTTTTAAAATTTATATATCTTGAACCAAGTAACCATACTCTCCGAGTTGTTTTCGCCATCGCTCATTTCGCTGATTAATAGTACCTCTCATCCAGGTTGCAGCAGTAGGGATTAGTCTTGCCATTTCGGCATAAAAGCTTCCAAGAACGGGTATGCAGTTGACTGCAGTAGTCAATGCAGCAAAAGCTATAGCCCCTCTTTGGTTTTGACCATTTACCTTCATTGCATTTTGAAAATCTCGAATTGCACCATCCAAAGTGGCTAGCACATCAACGTACTTTGTTACTTTCCCAAATATTCTACCAGCCGATTTACTCCAACCACTTTGGGCTTTATTGGTCACTTCATCGATCCAGACTAAATGTTCTACAGCTTTAGCGTTTCGCGATACCCGTTCCAACATTTTCGAAATCTCGGGCCCGGTAAGACTTAGATTTTCATTCATAATTGGTTCGACCTTTTCATTCAGTTTTTCCATTACTACTGACATTGTATTGGCAAAATGATAAATCGGTAATGGCAATCGAATATTTCTTCTTGAAAGAAATCCTTCCATATAAAACCTGGCACCGGTATCATCAAACCAATCTCCGTGATTGTTATTTAAATGTTGGTAAAGATCATCCATATCCTGAATCCCTCTTCCCCAGCCAGACATAATTGAATTAATCAGGACTTTCTTTTTCTTTCCTTTTTTACTGGTCGTTGAGTCAATATGATTGAGTGCCTTATAAATGAATTCAAAAGTTTCATTAATTAATCTAAGTCGAGACTGGCTATGTGCAACTCCAGCCTTAGCCCAGGAAGCATAAACGAAGCAGGGTTCCTGATAAGATTTCAATTTACCAACTCCTTGCCCTGGGCTAAAAGCAACAGGTTGTTTTAAGCCGCTTGTATAATTATTGTAATGCATATCAACTACATGGTCATTATTTACAGCAACTCATCGTTACATTCGAATGATTTAATTCATCAGGCCAATTTAAAGAACCAAACCTTTTTTGAATTTTTAAAAATCCTTTCGGTTTTTGATCCTGCTTTTCCACCAACATTCACATTTAGATGATCATTAAAAATGTATTTTCCATCCCAAAGGTCAATATGATTTCCTCTGGAACCGCTTTTTCGAGTATAACACTTCGTAAAAAAAATGATTCCTTTAGCTCCAAGAAGTTTGTTAGGAATACTCCCTCCTTTAAAAATTTGAGGTGCTGGCATAAAGGTTCGTAGATGTTTCGCCAAATCTCTTGATGCAGCTACATGTGGCATAGAATATCCACAGTTACTAGTATGAACATTCTTCATACCTTCAATAGAAATTCCGCATCTACCAAGCGCTGTACTCATCCTGACAGCACATTGATTTTTGCCCGTTCTTTTACAAGGATTACTATTTCCTTTGTAGTCCAGATATGCCTTCCATAAATCTTCATATCTGGGAATTGTTAAACATTGGTTTACTATAGATTCAAATGCCATGATGTATGTTTTTTTACCATTCTAATTCAAATTCTTCCCCTGCTAATGCCATTACTCTTGCCGAAACATCAATGTTTACGGTCATGTCAGAACCTCCATGCGAAGACATGTGATACGCAAAAGATGTACAAAATCCTTCTTTGAAATCGAGTTCGAACATAGAAGCGTCTTCATCAATTTTAAAGAATTTGATGTTGCCATCCTTCTTTTCATTATGTCCCATTCCCCAGAGCCATAGTTCTTTGATTTTATCACTATCCACTTTAATCTCCAAAGCAACGGTAGAAGGAGAAACATGTGCAGTAGGTTTGTTATTTCGGTGGTCTGTTTGTTGATGAAGAGAGAAATGACAGTTTTCTACTGAATAGTCTGTTCCATCAAGATCTAATAATGCTTTAAAAGCCATGTTTTTAATTTTTTAAAAGGTTAATAATTGGCATAGCGATTTTGGGATTCGATGAGTCGAATCATGCTATGTTTTTATAGTTCAATAATTAATTACAATTTTTTATCCTTAGGAATTTAGCAATTTCTGCTAGGACACATCCGTATCCCAATCTACTCCTTCATCACCATTTGCTCCTGCCATCGATAGTAAGAAGGTTCGTGTTGCAAAAAATGGAGTCAGATTAATTTTTACATTAACAACATCTGGATTTTCTTTGTCCTGATCCAATTCCTGAATGCTAAAATCTTTGATCAACTTTCCACTACCTTTGATTCCTTCGAGGAATTTAGAAATCTTCTTTTCAAGATCTCGCTTTACTTTAGAGTTAAAATTTTCGAAGGCGGAACGATTCAAAAAATCAATAAGCACTTTACTCACCCAGTCGAACGTTCGAACGACAGAGTAATTTTTCAGTCCTATATTATCGCCATTAAAAAGAGTTTTTCCAGAGAAAGCCATAACCGATCCAAACTCATTGGTGACCGGAACTAAGCCAAGATCCTCCAGTTGAGTAAGCTCTGTTTTCTTTGTGGGAAAAGCTACCGCATCTACCCCCGATAATTTACCATGTTGTAATCCTGCGACTACCTGTGCCATAGAGCTTCGGCTTTGATAAATTTTGCCAGCTAAAGCAGCAGAAGGTGGAACGTGTAAATCATCTTCTATTCCTAATTCAGGATAACCTTCACGACCGACCAACCAGTTGCATGCCATGATGACATTGCTTTTATGCGCATCGGCACTAGCATGATCTGCATCACTAAAAAGCTCGATTACATCCTGCGCATCTTCCAGATTTCTAAAATCAGTAAACATCGTCACTTTATGATT
This sequence comes from uncultured Saprospiraceae bacterium, assembly GCA_964467425.1. Classification (GTDB taxonomy): domain Bacteria; phylum Bacteroidota; class Bacteroidia; order Chitinophagales; family Saprospiraceae; genus JAHDHW01. The sequence continues at coordinate 3,181 of CAYXQH010000147.1, read as the reverse complement.
GTGTGCAATTTCTGCCCAATGATTAATGACGCTATTTTTACCAAGATAGCCGGGCATTAACATCATTGAATAAGCATCTCGTAGATCCAGTCGATTGAAATTTTTATTAAATTCTTCATTGACATGATCTGCAAATATGGTGTTATCCATATCTTTTATTTGCTCATCACTAGCGTTCAGGAACGTTATATTATGGACTTTCTCTAGTCCTGTGTTTTTCAGAAATAAGTCTACTCCACGATAGGCTTGTTCCAATTCTTTAGTAGCCTCTAATCCTTTATTAATATTGGTTGCTAAAAGACCTCTTGCTGCTTCTGATTTCTCATTGCACTGGGTGACCATTTCGTCAACACCCTCGTTTTCTGAAAGCAAAGCCTTCCAAAGTTCCAGGCGTTTTTTTAAAGCCTTCCGGTCGGACAATTCACTCTCCGTCAAAAAGATATTTCGTTTTGCTCGTTTATCAGGATTCAGGTTTCCGGCTTTTTCAATCGTTGTATCTATGATATCAAAACCACCATATTTGACCAGGGCTTCGGAATAATCTTTAAGGGAGCCGCCTTCTTTTGTTGCCGTTTTGGTGGCTTCTAATTGCGTATTTTTTTCTTGTTCTGACATGGATATTTAAATTAAATGGAGTTAAGGAAATAATTAAGCACCTGTTCCTTCCAGCTCTGCAATCATTGACTCAAGTGCACTAATATAATTTTGTTTTGCATCCGGATCTTTAATGATGTTATTCATCTGTTTGATCTTGAGCATTTTTATAAATTTTTGGAACTCGGTTCGCTGAGCTTCTAAATCCTGAAGAAATTCACTGTTTTTGATTAGGCCTTTTTTACCAAAATCAGCAACAGATCGAAACGGGATATTATTTTCTACCGGACTTCCTTCCGCATTTTCGAATTCTACATCTATATTTGGTTGGTAATGTTGAAAAACATCATTTATGGTTTTCAAATTACTTTCAAATTCTGGTTTAAGAGGATCATCTCCTGTCATTTTTGCAAGGACGAGTGTTTTGTTTTGATCGAGTTCGTTAACTGCTTCTCCTCCTGTACCTTGTTTGACCTCATGTCCTCCGAGTTCGTATTTTGGCATAATGTTATTTTTTTTAAAGATTAATTATAAATGCAAGTTAAGTTGCTTCTGTATCAGAAATTAGTAGTGATGTATCGGTTTTTGGAAATATTGTAACAAAAGCAAATCAGTAGTTTTCTGCATGGATAAAAGAGATCATTTTAAAACATATTTGATCGCCTTTGAGATTAAATAAACCTGGCAAAAATACTTGTTCCAGATTACCCATAAAGTGAACATTATCGAAATTTGTTTTAGTTTGAGACTGTGTTCTTCCGATCCAGGCATATGCTGGTTTAGTCAGTTCAATACATACTACCTGATCCATCTTTTCATTCCATTGTTCTTTTACAGCAAGCCAGCTTCTTGCCACTTCTGGCAGAGTAATATCTTTATCTTGAATAAAGCTTTGCATTTTCCGCATTGCATTATTATCAAACCAAAATTCTCCGAGTTCATAATTCTGTTCAATTGTCATAAATCGAAAAAGCCTGGTAGGTGGAGACAATTTCTTTTTAATGATTGGTCCTCGAAAGGTGGCTCTTTTATCAGCAGCAAGAGTAAGTTGTTGGTTGTGATACATCGTTATTTATTTTCTGATTTTACTTGGCGTTATTTTAAATTCTTTAATAAACATTTTTGAAAAATATCCCTGGTCATTAAATCCAACCCAATAGGCAATTTCCTTGATACTTAAATCTGTACCTATCAATAATTGGCGAGCCCTTTTTAATCGAAATGACCGAATATATTCTGTGGTATTTTTACCCGAAGAGCTTTTAATTTTTCGATGTAAGGTCATTCGACTTACCTTCATTAAACTACATAACTGATCTATTGAAAACCGTTTATCATGTAAATGTTGAATGATCATCCGATCTGCTTGTTCTATAAATAAATTTCGAGGAGCTGTGATTGAATTATGATTCATATGTTTTGACCTTTTCTAAATTCGCTGGGGGAAAGTCCATAAAACATCTTAAAGCTCCGCGTAAAATAGTTCGCATCTCGAAAACCAACTTCAAAAGCAACCTGAGTAATACTGAATTGCGATTGCATCAATAAATGTTGGGCCTTTTGAAGTCTGTAGTTTCGGATATAAGTTGTGATACTACAACTCGCTTTCTTTTTAAGTTGTCGATGCAATTGCATTCTGCTTATTCCTAAACATTGACAAATACTTTCAACTCTAAGATTTTCATCTGTGATTAAAGTCTCTAAAGCTTCATCCAAAGATTTTAAAAAATAGGAAATGTAGTTTTCACTAAGGTTACTGTTACTTATGTATGCTGTTTGAAACATTATTGATCGTATTATTTATACTCGTTTCTAATTACCATCTTCCCGTACATAAATGCCCCCATTTTGATTCGCTATGTTTTGCATTAGAGACTCATTCTGATCGGCACCTAATCCAATCGTATTAATGATGACCTTTTTATGTGGGTTAAAATTATTGAGTTGATTCAAAATACTAGACTCCGATTTATAAGCCCCTGTCGAAGGAGCACCGTCGGATAATAAAAAGATCACATCAACATTCGTAGTACCAGTCGAAGATTTAACTCCGGCACCACTTAAATCAAATGCTTTTTTTAAACCTTCATACATATTAGTTCCGCCTCCTGCTTTAAGATTTTTGAGAAATACTTTAGCTCCCGTTTTATTCCCCCCATTAGCTGGTTTAAGACTTCTATTCCAAAGGCCTGTTTTATTTTCAAAAGTGATAATATTGAAATGATTATCCCCTTTAAAACTATTAATCAATTTAATGATTCGATTTCGAGCCTGTCCTAATTTTGTAGAGGCATCATTCATCTCTTTCTGAGTAGTACGACCGACTGCTCGTCCAACTCCTTTTCCGAAAAGAGAGCCCGCTGCCTTTCCTGCTGTATTGCCTGCTTTATCTGCCACAGCTTTTTTGGCTGTTCCCACAATTGCTCCATTCAAATCTACTTCCGCAAGTCCTTGCATACTTCCACTAATGTCGATGACAAAAAGGATATTTTTTTGATCTTCTTTTAGGTTGATATCGTAAAGGGAAGCAGATTTTTGCATTACCCAACAGGAGCTAAATCCTACTACTACAACCAGCATCATGAAT
>CAYXQH010000146.1:3791-10969 GCA_964467425.1 uncultured Saprospiraceae bacterium | reverse complement strand
TTAAATCAAACTCCTGCTATAAATATATAGCTTAATTTTTTGATAACAAAAAACATACATTGATTCTCTATTAGTGTAAGATGCTAAGATTTGAATGACGGAAGAATTATTATATAAAATTGCTATTACAAAAATTCCCAAAGTTGGGCCAGTCCTTTCTAAAAATCTAATTGGTTATTGTGGAAGTGCTGCTTCAGTGTTTAAATCTAAAAAGCAGTCATTATTAAAAATTCCGGGAATAGGCGCAGCAATTGCAAAAAGTATTCTTAATGGTCAGGGGCTTGCTGCCGCAGAGAAAGAATGTGAATATCTGGAAAGAGAAGGAATTCAAGCGTTGTTCTATTTGGATGAGGTGTATCCTCAACGACTAAAACATTATCATGATTGTCCTATCATTTTGTATTATAAAGGAAATGCCAACCTTAATCAGGAGCGAATCATTTCTATAGTAGGAACCAGACAACCTACGGTTCAAGGTAAAGCTGCTTGTAAGGAAATTGTTGAAGGTCTAAAAAATTATAACGCCTTAATTGTTAGTGGACTTGCTTACGGTGTAGATATTACCGCGCATAAAAAAAGTGTAGAAATAGGTGTCCCTACTGTAGGGGTGATGGGGCACGGTATGTCAATGGTCTATCCTTCAGAGCACAAGAAAGTTGCCCGTCAAATGTTGGAGAATGGAGGCTTGTTGACGGAGTTTACTTATGAAACAGGACCTGAACGAGAGTTTTTTCCAATGCGCAATAGAATAATTGCAGGTTTATGTGATGCATTAATTGTTGTAGAAACAGCAGAAAAGGGAGGTTCTATGATTAGTGCCCATATGGCAAATGATTATAGCAAAGATGTTTTTGCAATACCCGGAAGACTCAATGACGAAATGAGTAAAGGATGTAATCATTTGATTAAGACCCATAAAGCCTCCTTATTAGAAAGTGTCGAAGATATTGCTTATGTCCTTCGCTGGGATAAAAATAATGAAGCGACCTCTTTTCAAAAATCTCTTTTTGTAGAATTGAATGATCAAGAGCAAAAAATTGTAGATTTGTTGAAAAGAGCAGAAGATCTAAGCATTGACCGCCTATGCTTTGAAACAAATATTAATTCTGGTAAAATGGCATCTTTGCTATTGGATTTAGAATTTAAAGGCCTTGTAAAAACCAAACCCGGAAAGCGATTTGTTTTAATTTAGCATTTAAAAAATAATCATGAAAAAAGTATTTTTCTTTTTCTTTACGATATACTTATTGGCTTGTAATCCGGACACATCCAGTTCCACGATTGAACAACAAGAGTCTGTAGCTAGTACTTTTGCGAGTTATGAAGGGGAAGGTTTTACAGCTACACCAAAAAATATTATTCTCTTGATTGGAGATGGAATGGGGGTCACTCAAATAACAGCAGGGATGTATATGAATGGAAATAAACTCCATTTAGAAAAATTTCCGGTCGTTGGCTTACATAAATCTTATTCTTCGAGTCATTTAATTACAGATTCTGCTGCAGGTGCTACTGCCTTTTCTGCTGGTGTGAAAACATATAATGGAGCTATTGGAGTTGATCAGGATACTATGCCTGTGAAAACTATTTTAGAATTGGCAGAGGAAAAAGGAATGGCTACCGGTATGGTTGCAACTTCAACTATTGTTCATGCTACTCCAGCTTCTTTCATAGCGCATCAGAAGTCAAGAAAAATGTATGAAGAAATCGCTGCGGATTTTATGGACACAGAGATTGATTTTTTTGTGGGCGGTGGTAAAAGATATTTTGACCGACGAGAAACAGATGAGCGGAATTTATACCAAGAGATGCAAGACAATGGTTATATGGTTTCTGATTATTTTAAGCAAGACCTTATAAAGTCCGAACTCTCCTGGAAGAAAAACTTTGCTTATTTCACTGCGGATAATGACCCATTACAAGTTTCTCAAGGTAGAGATTATTTATACGCTGCCAGTAAAATGGGTATGGCGTTTTTAAGTAAGCATAGTCAGGAAGGGTTCTTCTTCATGATAGAAGGTTCTCAAATAGATTGGGGAGGACATGCCAACGAATCGGATTATATTATCTCTGAAATGATTGATTTTGACCGAACGGTAGGTGCAGCACTTGATTTTGCTAAAAAGAATAAGGAAACTTTAGTCATTGTAACTGCGGATCATGAAACAGGTGGTTACTCTATTTTAAAAGAATCAAAAATGGATAGCCTGGCTACTGCTTTTACAACAGATTATCATACAGCAGATTTAATTCCTGTTTTTGCTTATGGGCCAGGTGCAAGAATGTTTAGCGGAATTTATGAAAATACAGCTATTTTTCACAAGATGAAAAAAGCATTAAAAGGAAGGTAAAGGTCTCTTTATTTCTCAATCCAAGCCTATATAATAATTCTATCGCCGTCTTTTACTCCTCACACCTGTTACAGGTGTCTCTCTGCATGATAAGAAGATCGAACCAATGGTCCGCTTTCTACAAAATCAAATCCTTTTTGTAAGCCCACTTCTTTATATTCAGCGAATTTATCTGGATGTACATATGCGTCAACTGCCAGGTGCATTTTAGTTGGTTGTAAATATTGACCAATAGTCAAAACATCACAGCCATGCTCAATAAGATCATCCATCGTTTTAAACACTTGCTCATCGGTCTCACCTAAACCAACCATGATTCCGGTTTTCGTTCTTTTTCCAAACGCTTTGATCCGTTGAATTTGTTCCAGGCTTCGAACATATTTTCCTTGAGGGCGGACTTTACGATATAGCTCCTGGACGGTTTCCATATTATGGGAAACGACTTCTTGTCCTGCACTAATCATCCGTTCTAATGCAATCCAATTTCCGCGAGTATCGGGAATAAGTGTTTCGATCGTTGTATCAGGAGAAAGTTCTTTTATTGCTCGAATAGTTTGGTGCCAAATTTCAGCACCTCGATCTTTGAGTTCATCTCTATTTACAGAGGTGATCACAGCATGCTTGACTTGCATTAATTTGATCGCTTCAGCAACTCTTCTTGGTTCATCCTCATCATATTCAGATGGTCTTCCTGTCTTTACTGCACAAAACGAACAAGAACGTGTACAGGTGTTTCCAAGAATCATGAAGGTGGCTGTTCCTGCGCCCCAGCATTCTCCCATATTTGGGCAATTTCCACTTTGGCAAATAGTATGAAGCTTATATTCATCTACAAGGGAACGAACCTTTTTATACTTTTCACCAATCGGTAGTTTGACTCGAAGCCAGTCCGGTTTTCTACCTCTCGGTTCTTTCTTTTCTACAATTGGTAATTCAAACATGAATAATCTATATTTATTAAGCAGATTGACTCAAGATCGCATCTCTTGAATCAAAACAAATTAATCAGAAATTGGTTTATGGAAAAATTGGTTGAATTATTTTTAAAATTGGTCAAAATTAAATCCCCTATTTTGGTTTAGAAGTTAGCTCAATCCCGAATAAAATAGGGACTATTATTACTCGCTTCTGTTTTTACTAACTGTTTAAAATCGGAAATTAATTATTTGACCGGCTCTTACCAGCGTTTTCCTAGCTGCAAAGTTAAATAAACATTGACGAAATATGGTCGGTTTTCAGCAAATTCGACTTCATCAACAAGGATTGGTACTTTATTGAAGAAGGCATCAACCATAATTCCAGCTTCAAAAGCTTTAACAAATTGATCAAATGCACCCCAGTCGAAGTGAACGCTTATTTTACCATGAATCCCGGGAATGGGCTTTATTTCGCTAAATCCTTTTCTTAATCCAGAAGCACCATAAATTCGGTTTATATCCAGAAAGTCGTCTAAATTAGTACCATCATATTTTTCACTGACGATAAACACATCATTTGAGCTGCCATCACGAGGGCGTAAGAAATCTAAATAATAAGGTTTTTGAAGCCCTAGAGTTGGTCCTGCTTCATAACTAATACCTACTGCGACTCCTTTCCTTTTCGCTTTTTCAGAATAGTATCTTTTGATACCAATACCGGCACGAATTGCAAAAAGGTTGTTTTGCTTGCCAAAAACAAAGGATTTGGATGTTCGACCACTAAACTGAGTAGGGTAATCGAAGCTATGACGAAATTCTTTAGGGTGCTTTAATTCGCCAATTTCAATGTGATAATATTTTGTCTTGTAATAGGATTTGATTCTTCCAATATTTGCAGCAAATGCCCAGCCATTGGTATGTAGCCGAAGGTCGAAGGACAATTCTTTGTCATAGACCAAACCTTTAAGTTCATTTGAAAATTGCTTAGGCTGGAAGGTGACGCTTTGAGAAAAAGCGATTCCAATAAAACTAAGGGAAAATATTATAAGCGTAATTATCCTGTGCATATTGAGAAAACTAATGGCGAAATATCGTACGTATTTGTATTACGATATTTTTTAATTTTATACTACAAACTTTATGCTATTTCTTGGAAATATATTATTAAAACTAATAAAATAAGGCGACTTATTGTTTTCAATATACAAAATTTAAAGCATAAAAGACAGCGTACAGACAGTCCTGTTTTATATTCAAGAGGACAATTCTTGCTAATTATTGACCTTCCAGCAATAAAAACGTTGAAACCAATCAATAAAATAAAGCAAAGAGAATAAAAATCCAAGTGATTAGATAGTAGAAAGAATGGTTTTAGTTCCTATTTGGAATGGAAGGATAATTCGAAATTAATCGAGATGCTTAGGTTTTTTGGATCTTTTTGAACAAAAACCTGACCTTGTTGCAGCTCAATTAACTGTCTGATGATGGAGAGTTGATAAATCATTCTGGAGTAGTCCACTTTAGAATGCGTAATTGAATTAGCATTTAAGTATTCTACTATTTGAAAGTGAAGTTTTATAAGATTCGGTTCATCTTCTATTTTATTTATTACAATTTCATAATTAGAGTTTGGATGAACTTGAGCGGCATTATGAAGTATTCCGAATATTGTTTGTTTTAGATATAAAAAGTTTCCAAGGAGTAAATCAGGTACATCTACTCCAATATTATGTTGTAGCTTGAAATTATTTGTTTTGCTTTGAATAAGTGTCTCAATTCCATGGATTAAATCGAGGAGGTTGAATTCCTGATTTTTAAAATCGTTAGCGATATTCTCAAAATTGACGGTATCCAAATCGTCCAGAATAAGGTTGAGTTGTTTAATCGCAAATCTGAGTTGTTGAGTATATTTAGTGTCTCTGGTTTCAAGAGCTCCTGTAATCAAAAAAGTAAAACCATCTAATGCGTTTACCGGGCTTAGTAAAGCATCTTTGATTTTATTATAATAAGTGAGTTGAAGATGATCAAGGCTTTCTATAATAATGTTTTGCTGAAGCTTAATGTCTTCCGTACTTCTTAGGTTTTTATGGCGCCTCTCCAGCGTTTCCCGATGAATCTCCAATTCGTTTTTTCGTTGCTGAAATTGTTTGAAGTCTTCATACAAATCGGTGTAATCGTAAATACTCCAGAGCAGGAGTTGTTTGTTTTGGATGGTTAAAGTAGAAAATGTAAAGTCATAAATTCCAGGAAGTTCCGCCAAAGAAGTTTCTACTTTGTTAAAGGTAATATTAGAGTCCTTCTCCACCATTGACCATACATTAGAATAAATACTTTCCAGAAATGGAAACCAGGATACAACAGGACTTTCTTTTAAAACTTGAGTATCAAAAATAGAATCACAACTAGAGATGATTAGCGCTTGCTCATCTAGTATGATCAACTGACTAAATTTTGATCGATGTTTTAATAGAAATTCTTTTACTTCTTTCATTAATCTAAGAAAGATTTGCCGAGGCTATGAAATAAATCTTCTACGTTTTCACCTGTTTTAGCACTAGTAACAATATCCCAAGGAGTACTTAGCGTAGATTTTAATTCTTCAACTTTTGAAGGATCCATCAAATCTAATTTATTACCGACTACTTTAATAGTTGCATCATTGGACATCTTTTGTAGATATTCAATATCATTAGCGATATTTTTGTAGGTGGATGGACGAGTTAAATCAAAGACGTATATTATTCCACTAGAGCCAAGAAAATAGGAATTCGGAATTTTGTCTTGTGATACTTCACCGGCAATATCCCAAAGAAGAAGAGAGACTTCTTTACCATCTATTTCAATGGATTTTTTATTGACTTTTACTCCGATTGTTGTGAGGTACTTATCATCAAATCGGTTGTAAATAAATTTATTGAATAGCGAAGTTTTTCCTACTCCAAAGCTTCCTGTAAGTATAATTTTTTTACTAATCATTAGCTTAAGCTGATTTTAAAATATTTTCATTACCAAAAAAATACTCATTCAATTTTTTTGAAATCCTATTATTAAGGGAATCATCAATATCTTTAGGTATTTGTTTGAGTTCGGATTCTGCAAAGTCGTATAACTTATTTGAAATTTCATTTTTTTCTGAAGCGGACATTGATCCACTCATAGCGACAGCAATATAGAAAGAATGAAAATTTTGGATATATATTTTGTAATTACCATACTCAATCATCTCTAGCTCTTCTTGTTCTCTTTGAAAAGCATCCTCTACAAATGCTTTAATGGCTGTAAACATTCCTGCAACGACGTCTTGATCCAGGGTTTCTTGAGTAGATGCACTTCCCATAAGTAATCCAGAGTTTCGCTGGATGACATATACTTCCTCAATAATAGTTGGATCGGCTTGACTTAGTATTATTTCAGACTCTTTGACTTTTCCTTTGTTCGACTTAAATATTTTACCAAAAACACCCTTTCCGGAAAAAGGAGATCGAACACGATTGTCAATGCTTTCCTTTAAGATTTGAAATTGATGTGTAATAGACTTTCGGATTAATTTACCCATTACAGGTGAAATTACATTCAGTATTTCCTCTTGAGAGTTTTCAAGTTTTTCGGCAATTTGTGCATCAATCTCTTTTGTATATTCTTCTGGAAAATTCTTTTTAAGATATTCGATGTGGTCTTTAATAATAGGGGAAACTTTTTCCGATAACTGATCCTTTGTTTCAATGATCTTTTGGATAGACTCAATGTTAGTTTCTGTTTTCTCGAGTCTTGTTTCGATGAGTTTTCGAACGACGGTTTTAAATTCGTCTGGAAAGTTTTGTTTTAGTTCCTCAATATGATCCTCGATAATCGGATCTGCTTTTTCAGCAAGTCGATCTTTTTGTTCAATGACCTGATTAATAGACTCAAT
>CAYXQH010000146.1:0-3691 GCA_964467425.1 uncultured Saprospiraceae bacterium | reverse complement strand
TCGATAATCGGAGCTGCTTTTTCAGCAAGTCGATCTTTTTGTTCAATGACCTGATTAATAGACTCAATATTATTTTCTGTTTTTTCGAGTCTTGTTTCGATAAGTTTTTGAACGACGGCTTTAAATTCGTCTGGAAAGTTTTGTTTTAGTTTCTCAATGTGATCCTCGATAATCGGAGCTGCTTTTTCAGCAAGTCGATCTTTTTGTTCAATGACCTGATGAATAGACTCAATATTATTCTCTGTTTTTTCGAGTCTTGTTTCGATAAGTTTTTGAACGACGGCTTTAAACTCTACTAGATGTTCGTCAACAATTGGAGATACCTTCTCAGATAGTAATTTATGACTATCTAAAATATCCTGCAGTTGTTGAATTTTTAGACGATCACTTTTTAAAAGGATATCTTTAAGCTGCTGCAGTAATAATTTTTCTTTTTGATCTTGACTGATCTTATTCATGAAAAACTATTGAGTTAACTGTCCAAAAGTTGTTTACTTAATTTTTCCATCATTTTACCAAGGCGAACTTTATCCTCTTTACTAACCTTGTCTATTCTGAGATGCAATTTTTCGACATTAAGCATTAGCTGTTTTTCAACATCTAAGAATTTCTTATCGACACTTTTTTCAACTTTTGAAATAACCTCAGAGCTAGCGGCGTCTACAGATTCGATTTTGGAATTTATTCTTTTTTCCAGTTTATCCAATTGATCCTGAAGCAGATTAAACTTTTGCTCGAAGTTATCGATCTGTTCCCCCATTAAAATATTTCGAATCATACCTATTTCACCAAGGTTTAATCCATTGCCGTTGCTGTTATTATTCTTTGCCATAAAATTGGAATTTTGAGCACTAAATTAAAATCTAAAATATGGAGAATTGCGTTAATGTGAAAGTAATAAATACTCTTGCTTGGGGACGCTAAAATAAAGCTATTTTTACTAATATTCATTAGATGATAAGAAAAACTAATTTATATCTTTCAGAATTTGAATTCCGTAAGGCGATTTTCTTATGAGAAAATGAGTTTTTAGAGAGAGCAATTACTAGAATTATACTAGAAAACGGATGAATCAGTTGCGATTATCTTGGATAAATCCTTAGAAAATTAGTATTTCAATCCCATTATTTTTCAATAGATAATGAAATGGGGTTAATCGGACTTTTTTTGCTATTTTGGCTTCACAAAATTAAAAATTGAGATATGGCTTTTATTTTAAGTGAACATCAGTCTATAGCAAATAAGTTTGTAGCTGAATTAAGAGATGTTTCTATTCAGAAAGACCGAATGCGGTTTCGGAGAAACTTAGAAAGGGTAGGGGAGGTTTTGGCATATGAAATAAGTCGAACGCTTAATTATGAAGAAAAAGATGTGGAGACGCCGATGGGGATTGCAAAAGTAAATGTCCCAAAGGATAAAATTGTTCTTGGGACTATTCTTCGGGCAGGACTGCCTTTACATCAAGGCTTTTTGAATGTGTTCGATCATGCAGATAATGCTTTCGTTTCTGCGTACCGGATGCACCATAAAGATGGTACTTTTGAAATTAATGTTCAGTATATTTCTTGCCCGTCTTTGGATGATTGTGTCTTGATTATTTGTGACCCTATGCTTGCCTCGGGAGCATCCATTGATTTATGCATTAAAGCTTTACAAGAGTATGGAAAGCCGGCTCAAATACATGTGGCAACTGCTATTGCATCTACCTATGGCGTAAACTATATTCAACGTTTACACCCATCCGTAAAATTATGGATGGGGGCACAAGATGACGAATTAACTGCACGGTCATACATTGTTCCTGGTTTGGGTGATGCAGGAGATTTGTCTTATGGAAGTAAAATGCAGGAGTAATTTTTTACATTTGTATCCTTTTTAAATAGAATACTTGATTTCAAACGACAATCAGGATTATGAAAAAACTAAATTGAAATGGCTGAATCCATGAATCCGGGATTAATTCTCGCTGTGATTATAGCGTATTTTTTGCTTTTAATGGCTGTTTCTTTTTTTACAGGAAAGGACTCAGGGAATGAGAATTTTTTCTTAGGAGGTAGAAAATCCCCATGGTATTTAGTAGCCTTTGGGATGATTGGGGCAACCCTTTCCGGGGTAACCTTTATTTCTGTTCCTGGTTGGGTTGCTGGAAGTCAGTTTTCTTATATGCAGCTTGTTATTGGTTATATGCTTGGGTATTTTGCTATTGCAACCGTCCTAATGCCGATGTATTATCGACTCAACCTTACTTCTATTTATACTTATCTTGAAAGACGATTAGGTTTTTTCTCTTATAAAACCGGAGCACTCTTTTTTCTGATTTCGCGAACATTAGGCGCTGCTGCTCGATTGTTTTTAGTCGCTTTGGTCATGCAGGAGTTTGTGATGGTTCATTATGGGATTGCATTTTGGCAAACCGTATTGATCACGATAGTGTTAATTTGGATTTATACTTATCGAGGTGGAATCAAAACGATCGTATGGACTGATACCTTGCAAACCTTTTGTATTTTACTGGCAGTAGTACTTACCATAATTGCCTTAAACCAGAAACTTGATTTAAATTTTTCAGAATTATTTACGACGATTAGCGAAAGTGATTCATCCCAGATTTTCTTTTTTGAAAATGGCTGGACTCAAAAGATCAACTTCTTTAAGTATTTTTTAGGTGGTGCAGCAATTGCTATAGCTATGACTGGATTGGATCAGGATATGATGCAAAAAAATCTTAGCTGTAAAAACATAGGAGATGCTCAAAAGAATATGTTTTCATTTACGGTTATTTTGGTTTTTGCTAACCTATTATTTCTTTCTTTAGGTGTCCTTTTATTTATGTTTGTTGGTGAAGTTGGTTTGGATATTCCGACTCGCTTGGTTAGTGGAGAGTATAAAGAAGCGACTGATTTATTATATCCAACTATTGTGTTTAATCATTTAAGTTCTGGGGTTCAGGTGGTGTTTGTCTTAGGGTTAATTGCTGCAGCATATTCAAGTGCTGATTCTGCGTTGACCTCATTGACAACCTCATTTTGTGTTGACTTTTTAGGGTTTGAAAAAGATAAAAATACTTCTGAAGATCGTCAAAAAAAGACTAGATTTCTTGTTCATATTGGATTTTCATTTTTGCTGTTTCTAGTTATTTTAGCGTTTTATTTTTCTGCCGAAAGAGCAATAATTGATTTAATATTTGTCATTGCCTCTTATACTTATGGACCATTACTCGGACTTTATACTTTTGGATTTTTTACCAAAAGAGAAGTAATCGATAAGTTTGTACCAATCGTTTGCTTAGCCGCTCCTGTCTTATCATTTATCATTAACTATTATTCAGAAACCTTATTTTTTGGATACGTATTTAGTTATGAATTACTCATCTTAAATGGAATGCTAACCTTCTTTGGTTTGTATGCATTGTCGTACTCGAAAGAAGAGAAAAGTCTCACCTAAGTTATTGGCAAATAATTAATACTCGACGCATTAAAAACAAAGCAGGGTTGAGGTTTGCCAAATAAAAAAAAGTACAATTCTATCAAGAACTGTACTTTCATTTTAAATCTCTAAACTATTAAGATTTTAACTTTGCTTATACAAGAAATCAAGTATGTGGGTGCTTTGATTACTTGCAGATATTAAATTAAAATCAAATATATTTATTTTTTCTGTAAACTCATCTTCATTTGAGAATATGGTAGTT
>CAYXQH010000145.1:0-11054 GCA_964467425.1 uncultured Saprospiraceae bacterium | reverse complement strand
AAATATTTTAGTGTTTATCCAAACCCGGTAAATGAACAGCTAAATATTGAAGCACTTTCAAATAGTAATCAATCCGTTTTACAATTGCACAGTTTGTCTGGAGCGTTGATATTGAAAAGGCCGGTTAACCAATGGCTTAGTGGCGAAACGTCAACGATTGATATGGTAAACCTTGTTTCAGGGATTTATTTTCTGACGATTCAAACAAATGATTTTATCCAGACTTTTAAACTTGTAAAAATCTAGTCAATAAACGAGGACTTATGTTTGTATTAATTATTATCTTCCGGATGCACAAAATACAAACATGCCTCTCAAATTTAATTTTTTTCTTCTAACGCTTTTCTTACCGCTCTGTTTGAAAGCAGATTGTCCACTAGTTCAACCAGTGATAGATACTGGAGATAATACCGCGCTTCTTAATCTTCTTGATCCATTGAAGGCCTGTAATGCAAAAGAGGACTCCATAGCTTTGGTGTATTACTCCATAAGTATAAATTATTATTATGAGGATAATTATGATGCTGCAATTGACTATATGCAGAAAGCAAGTAAGATTTATGAAAGCTTATACCTGAATGCACCAACAGAACAGTTAGGAAAATCATTGCATAATCTTGGTGCCTTTTATGGATGGAATGGACAAATGAATTTAGCAAAGGTGCCTTTGAAAAAAGCCATAGATATATTTGAAAAACTGGAGAACCCAAGAGCGATTCGAAGTTTTTTAGAATTGGGAAATGTGTATAATGTTGAAGGGGAGTTTAGTGCTGCAAAAAATTATTATAATCTCGGAATTTCCAGGGCCAGGACGTTTGATGATCCTGAAAATGCAGCTAAGCTTTTATACTCGCTAGGTGAAGTGTATATAGGATTTGGAGATTATCCGAATGCTTTAAAAGTGTGTAAAGCTTCTATGGAAATTTTGGATACTTTATCAGAGCCCGAATATGAAGATATAGTAAAATGTAATATTAATCTCGGGGCAGTAAGTTATGAACTAGGAAACTATAAAGATGCGATTGCTTATTTTAAGGAATCAATGGATTTACTAAAGGCTTTAGGTGCAGAAGATGAAAGTATCAGCATTATAGGAAACTTAGGGCTAGCTTATCTCAAGGATGGTCAGAAAACAAAAGCCTTTGAGGTATTTCAAGAAGGAATAGAAAAAGCACGTAAAAAAGGATACCCTCGATTCCTTGCCCAAAATTACGACAATCTCGGCGAATTTCATATTACTACGGAAATGTATGATCATGCTTCCGCCGCTTTTCAAAATGCTATCAAAACACTCATCCCTCAATTTAAATCCAATAATTTCTTGGATAACCCTAGCAAAGATGATATCGTCAATGTTTCTAATAAGATAGACTTGTTAATTTATTTTTCGGATAAAGCCAGAGCGCTTTTTTTAAACTATAAAAAAACCAAAGAACAGAAATACCTTTCAAAAGCAATTGAATTATATGCCTTAGGAGATGGGTTGATCGATCAGCTTCGACAAGAACATAGTGCTACGGATACCAAATTATTTTGGCGAGAAGAAGTGGTCCCATTTTATGAAAATGCCATAGAGGTTTGCCATGAATTAAAAAACGTGGAACAAGCATTTTTCTTTTTTGAAAAAAGTAGAGCAATTCTTTTATTGGAAGCACTTCAGGATTCCGATGCCATGCAGGTGATTCCTGATAGTCTTCGTACTGTTGCGAAAAGCCTGAAACGAAAGTTAATTTCATCCAGAGAAAATCTTGAAGATGCTGGAGGTGCCGATCGCTCACAAAAACTAGAAGCACTGGTAGAAGCTCAAAAAAGGTTTGATAAGCATAATCAATATTTAACCGGTTTATATCCTGAATATTTTGAAGTAAAAAATGGAACATCTACCATTGCTTTTAAAGCCTATCAGGATCAGGTGCAAACTCAAAGTGGAAAATCATCTGTGCATTACTTTTATGGAAAAGAACAAGTCTATGCTTTGGGGATTGATAAAGATGGACGTCGTTTACTCAAACTTGGGTCCACGTCTCAAATAGAAAAAGAGATCCGAAATTTCTTAACTTATTTTGAAAAATCCTCGGTGATTGAAAATGATCCACAAGGCTATTTGGCGATAGCTCATCATTTGTATCAGCGATTGATAGAGCCTTTAGGATTTGAAAAAAGTGATTTGATAATTTATCCAGATGGAGCATTGGCATTCTTACCTTTTGAAGCTTTAATAGAAAAACCAGATACGGAGTTGAGTAAAGCATCTTACTTGATGTATAGTCATGTCATTCGATACGGCTATTCAGCAACGATTCTGGCTCAGCAACAAAAAAATAAAACGGATACAAGAAATCTTTCCGGAGTCTTCGCTTTTGCGCCTTTTTCCGATCCTAATGAAAATTCAAAACTTCCTGTTCTTGCCTTCAGTGCAGACGAGTTAAAACAAATCGAAGAAATCACACAAGGTGAATTTAAAAAAGCCAGCAAAGCTAGTAAGCAAGCGTTTTTAAAAGAGATGGATCAATATACCGTTCTTCATCTTTCGACGCATGCCTTTTCTTCGCCTACATTGAATAAACCTCATATCGTTTTTTCAGATACCCTGCTTTATCTTTCAGAATTATACTCCATGGATATTCCTGCTAAGTTAGTGGTCTTGAGTGCCTGCCAAAGTAATATCGGTCGCTTTTCAGGAGGGGAGGGGGTGATGAGTTTAGGTCGAGGTTTTACTTACGCAGGGACGGAAAGCTTAGTCGCTAGCCTTTGGAATGTAAATGCAAATGCTAATGGTCGGATTCTTTCAGATTTTTATAAAAATCTAAATGAGGGCCAAACAAAATATCAAGCACTGCACCAAGCCAAAAAGAGCTATTTGGAAAACAAAGAAATTGCGAATTATGAATTAACGCCGTATTACTGGGCAGGCATGGTGTATTATGGAGATGCAACAACCATTGACTTGAAGTCTGGGGCAGGTATCCTGAAAAAAATATTATATGCCTTGATTCTTCTGCTAATTGTAGGCGGAGGATATCTTGTTGGGAAAAGATATTCATAAAGAAAATTAAAGAGGATTAAGACGTTTAAGGTTTTTGAGACTTAACTCTCCTTAAATTCTTAACCCTCTTTAACGCACTTTGCGTTGGCTCTTGATGTAGGACAATACTTCTCCTAACTCAAGGCACCTACCTTTTCTTTTAAAATTAATTTCTTTCTTTCTGGGCCTGTAGAAACCATCGTCACCGGAACTTGGAGTGATTTTTCAATGGCGCTAACATATGCTTTTGCTGCAGCCGGTAAATCATCATACTCCGTAATTGTTTCCAACGAAGATTTCCAACCTTCATAACTTTTGAAAATTGGTTTTACAGGAACGGTGCAAATATCATATGGAAGTTGATCGGATTGTTGGCCATTATATTCATAATGTGTACCCGCTTCTATAGAATCAAAATTATTGAGGATGTCAATTTTGGTAACGACTAATTGTGTTACTCCATTGAGCATAATAGTATATTTTAATTGTGGAAGATCAATCCATCCACAGCGTCTTGGTCGACCGGTTGTTGCTCCAAACTCAGCACCTTCCTGCCGTAAGAATTCTCCGACTTCATCATTAAGTTCGGTAGGGAATGGTCCGCCACCAACTCGAGTACAATACGCTTTTGTAATTCCAATCACTTCACCAATTTTGGAAGGAGCAATTCCTAAGCCATTACAAACACCAGCTGTTACTGTATTCGAAGAGGTTACATATGGATACGTTCCGAAGTCAATGTCAAGCATACTTCCCTGCGCACCTTCTGCTAAAATAGATTTACCACTATTCATTGCTTGGTTGACATAATACTCACAGTCAATCATAGGAAGCCCTTTTAGGAGTTCCAAACTCGCAAACCATTTGGCTTCTTCTGCCGCTAAGTCAAATTCAATATCAGGATATAGTTTTACGATCCCTAAATGCTTTGATCGTAGTTTGTCATATTTAGATTTAAAACCTGGATCGAGAATATCTCCAACTCGAATACCGTTTCGTCCGGTCTTGTCCATATAGGTTGGCCCGATACCTTTTAGAGTAGAACCAATTTTTTCTTTTCCTTTCGCTGCTTCCGAAGCAGCATCTATATATCGGTGAGTAGGTAAAATTAGATGTGCTTTACGAGCAACTAAAAGTCGATCAGAGTAATCTACTTTAGCTTCGTTTAGTTTATTGATCTCTTTCTCAAGAGTAATTGGATCAATCACTACGCCGTTGCCAATTACATTTATCAAGTCTTGTCTGAAAATGCCGGAAGGAACAGTATGAAGAACAAATTTCTTCCCGTCAAATTTAAGAGTGTGTCCCGCATTAGGACCGCCTTGAAATCGGGCGACTATATCATATTTTGGTGCTAGAAAATCAACGATCTTTCCTTTCCCTTCATCTCCCCATTGTAAGCCTAAAATAACATCAACTGCCATGAAATGGTTTTTTTATTTTTTGAATAAATTCTATTTATCAATAGATATTCTCGAAGCGCGTAAAAATACGAAAACATAATGGATTTTGCCTCTGTGAGCTCTGTAATTTACAAAAAAAATGCAGAATTAAGGCTTGAAAAGGCTTAAGAATGATTTGAATGCTAATAAAGAGAAATGGGTTGACTGGCTAGAAGTAAAGATCCTTCAATTCGGATACCTTAGGCAGGAAAATAGACTTTGATACAAATAATTTGAGCTGTAGATATGGAGTGACTTAATTGTTGTTTTCCATATTTTGTAATGCTTCCTCTACGGTTGGAGTTAAGGTAAACATTTTGGTCAGTTTAGTGATTTCTAAAAGATTGATCACTTGTTCATTTGCATTGGCTACTGCAAGATGCCCGCCTGATTCTTTCGAAGCCGTCATCATCGAAATAAGAAAGTTTAACCCAACACTGTTCATAAATTCAAGCTCTGATAAGTCAACGATAAATTCACTAAAACCCTTATGGATTCTATTTCGGACTTCTTCCAAAATGACTTTGTTTTCTAATTCGTTGAAAAGATTGTTGACTTGAACGACCTGAATGGCTTCGTGTTCATGGATAGCATAGGTCATGGGTGCTCGATTTTAATAAAATTGATGGTTGATAATGCTAGAATTTTAATTCCTTATGTGCTTATCTACAAAAAGCTTACCAAAGATATTAAAAAAAATAAAAATATATAATAAAAAATTAAATTTTTAAATGAAACACGATATCGGAATTCTAATCGATCTCCGTGACGCAGTCTTCGCAATATCCATAGAGGTTTAAGGAATGATGTGTCACCTTGAATTTTAGTAGTTCCCCCATCATGTTTTTGATCTGCTGAATACGAGGATCGCAAAATTCTACTACTTTTCCACAATTACCACAAATGATATGATCATGCTGTTTGTAACCGTAAGACTTTTCATATTGAGCAAGATTTTTTCCAAATTGATGCTTGGTGACTAGATCACAGGTGACTAACAAATCCAGCGTATTATACACAGTCGCACGACTCACTCGGTAGTTTTGAGTTTTCATATGGATATAAAGTGCCTCCGCGTCGAAATGATCATCGCGTTTATATATCTCCTCCAAAATCGCATAACGTTCTGGAGTTTTTCGAAAACTATTCTTTTCCAGATGGGCTGAAAAAATATTAATAACTTCCTTAAGTACCGTGTCTTCTTTTTTTTGAATTGCCATAATCTGATTGATTATTTAATCAAAGATAGTGAAAGGTGTGTAGAAAATAGAATCTTACGTTTTATAAGAGGCGCTTTTAAGATTGGTTTTCAATTCTAGTAACAGTAGATACTTCAGAAAGGTTTTTAAGTCCTTTAATCGCAACATTGAGTTGGTCTTTATTCAAAACCAAAAGACTGACTTTTCCTTCAAAATAACCTTCTTTCCCATCTATGTAAAAAGAACGAATATTTAGACCCAGCTCGGTTGAAATACTGTGGGTAAGTCGTTCGATAACTCCGGGACCTTTATCAATTCCTGTAATCTTTAAATCCACAACAAATGAGGTGTCTCCAGATGAAACCCAATCTGCCTTCATAATTCGGTAGCCATAATTGGCCATAAGGTGTGTAGAGTTAGGGCAGGAAGTTCGATGGATTCTTGCGCCACCACTAACAGACATAAAAGCGAAAACAGTATCTCCCATTACAGGTCTGCAACAATTAGCCAGCTGGTATTCAAATTTATCGGCAGATTCTCCATTGATCAAAAGTCGGGGACGAAGAGTTTTCTTTCTGGATCGGGGACTTGGACTTGGAGCTTCCTTGCTTGGAACGTTTTTATCCGTTTGTATTTCCTCGATTATTTCAACCAATTTATTTCCTTCGACATTGAAGAAGCTTTTCAGTTCGCTCAGATTAATCCGACCGACTGCAATTTCGAAATATAATTCCGGTCGATTTGAAAAACCGTAAAATTTCACCAATAATTCAACATTGGTTTCAAAGTCTACCTTCATATTCTTGAGCTTCCTTTGAAGGCTTTCTTTACCGAGTTCGCCTTGCTTTCTACGTTCTTCTTTCATAGAAGAACGAATCTTAGAACGCGCCTTTCCTGTGACGACCATTTTTAGCCAATCTTCTGTTGGTCTTTGATTATTGTTGGTCGTAATACTAACCTGATCTCCATTTTGAAGTTTGTAACCAAAAGGGACTAGTTTTTTATTTACCTTGATCGCTGTTGCACGATATCCTAAATCCGAGTGAATGCTAAATGCAAAATCAAGCGCGGTCGCTCCTTTGGGTAAGATCTTTAAATCACCTTTTGGCGTATAGACATAAACCTCTTCCTGGAAAAGGTTGGTTTTAAAATCGTTTAGGAATTCGACACTATCCGTATCCGGGTTTTCTAAGATGTCACGAACACTGTCAAACCAGGAGTCGAAAACATCTGGTTGATCATTTATTCCTTTGTATTTCCAATGAGCCGCAAAACCTTTTTCAGCAATATCATCCATTCGCTCACTTCTGATTTGCACTTCCACATATCGACCTTCTGGTCCAATTACTGTAGTATGCAAGGATTCATAACCATTAGATTTTGGAGTGGTAATCCAGTCCTTTAATCGTTCCGCGATTGGTTTATGAACATCAGTGACAATCGAATAAATTTGCCAGCAGATTTGTTTTTCTTTTTTTAATGGAAGATCCACAATGATTCTTACTGCAAAGAGATCATAAATTTCTTCGAATGGAACATTCTTGGATTTGATTTTATTTGCAATAGAATAAATGGATTTAGGTCTGCCGGTGGTGCGATAAGGATAACCTATTTCTTTTAAGGCTTCATTAATTGGTTTTAAAAACTCATTGATATAAAGCGTTCTCTCTTGTTTTGTCTCTTGTAGCTTCCGAGCGATTTCAGAATAAATCTCCGGCTCTGTTATTTTCATAGCCAGATCCTGAAATTCCATTTTAAAACTATAAAGCCCAAGCCTATGTGCTAAGGGGGCATATATAAAAGTGGTTTCAGCTGCGATCTTTAATTGCTTATGCTTAGGCATCGCACCTAGCGTACGCATGTTATGCAAGCGGTCTGCCATTTTAATTAAAACAACACGGACATCCTGAAGTAAGGTTCTTAAAACCTTTTTAAAGTTTTCAGCTTGTGGACTGGCAACATTATTATATAAGCCATCTAATTTGGTAAGACCATCGACGATCAAGGCTATTCGATCTCCGAAATCCTTTTTGATTTCCTCTAAAGTAACCTCCGTATCTTCAACAACATCATGTAATAAGGCTGCAACAATTGCAGTTGGCCCCAGACCAATTTCTTCTGCACAAATTCTTGCTACTTCAATCGGATGTAAAATATATGGTTCGCCAGATTTTCTTCTTTGTTTGCTATGTGCCTCTACTGCTATCTCAAAAGCTCTTCGAATATTATTTCGATCCGTTGAGTCCATCTTGGACTTAATCGATTTCAGCAGCTTACGATAAGCATGCATGATGAGTTTTTTCTCCTCTTCCTGACTTGAAACTGCTTCTGACATAAATAATTTAAAGCTTTTGAAATAGCTGAAAAAAACTATAAAGCTAAGGAACGAAAATAATCCTAATCAACCACTGGATTATTTAATCGATCCAGTAATTAATAGTGTAAATATGAAATTATCACTTTAAAGTAAGAAAATCAATTTGAGCGCTAATAATCTTATGATTCGCCTAGAATATTTCTTTATTCTAAACAGGTGTTTTTAATGAAAAAGGTTATATATTTGCAACGCTTTTGAAGAAAATGTTAATTTGTTCAATGGAACAGACACCAAAATTTCTTTTAATTTATATTCAAAAGTACTCTGGTTTATACAATTAGAGGCAAAATTGCGGGTGTGGTGAAATTGGTAGACACGCTAGACTTAGGATCTAGTGCCGCAAGGCTTGGGGGTTCGAGTCCCTTCACCCGCACAAAAATTGAATAAAGATTAACGATTAACGATTTTTGAATGGATGAGCAATCAATATTCAGTTTTCGTTAATTGTTATTCTGAAATCAATAGGGAGCTTTTATCAAAAGAAAGAGAAAACATTCACCCTGAGCATCCTTTCCAAAGACTGATCCTTCCAAAAGTATTTTAAAGAAGTAAGGAACACGAGTATTAATTTTTTAATTTTCTAAACTAAAATTTCAATATGTCTAAGATTGTCAGAGAAGATAAAGGAAATTTGACTGCTGAACTGACGATGTCGATTACGAAAGAGGATTATACGCCTAAATTAGATGCAGAATTAAAAAAGCATCGAAAGAATGCACAGATGAAAGGCTTCAGAAAAGGAAAAGTGCCGATTGGTGTAATTCGAAAGATGTATGGTCAAGCGCTTTTAGCTGAAGTCATTAACGACACGATCCAAAAAGAGATTGCTAAATACCTTACCGACGAAAAGATTGAAATTTTAGGTCAACCTTTACCTGCCGAAGAGCAGAAGGAAATGAAATTTGATATTTCTAACCTGCAAGACTTTGAATTTAAATTTGATATTGGACTTGCGCCAACATTTGAGGTACAGGGCTTGAGTGCAGATACTTCGTTTGATCGCTATGCTGTTGAAGTGGCAAAAGATATGATTGATAAAGAGATGGAGCAGGCACAAAAGAAGTTTGGAGACCGTGGATCAGTGGATACCACAATTGAAGATAATGATGTGGTGACCTTTAATGCAGAAGAGTTGGACGGTGATAAAGTAAAAGAAAATGGCTGGGCTTCTACTTTCAGTGTTTTAGTCAATCGAGTTCAGGATGAAAAGCTCAAAGCCGAGTTATTGACAAAAAAGAAAGGCGATAAAGGTATTCGATTCAATGTTTATAATCTGGAAGCAAACACTACTCCGGAGCATGTTAAAAAATACTTACTGAATGTTACTGAAAATGATGCGGATGTAGAAATCGGCGAAAATTTTCAGGCTACTATTGAAGAAGTACAGCGCATCAATCCAGCAGAGCTTAATCAGGCATTTTTTGATAAAGCATTTGGAGAAGGAAAAGTGAAGTCAGAGGAAGAAGCAAGATCAAAGTTTGAAATAGAAATTTCAAAATACTATAACAAACAAGCAGAAAGTCTATTGTTTAGAGATTTTCAAGATTTTTTGCTGGATAAAAATAATGTTGATCTACCAGATGGGTTTCTAAAAAAATGGATTAAATCGTCCAATGAACAAGCGACTGATGAAGTCATCGAAAAAGAATATGAAAATTTTGCCAAAAACCTGCAATGGTCATTAATCAAAGGTAAAATTGTTGCTCAATTTGATTTGAAAGTAGAAGAAGAAGAACTGGTAGAAGGTTTTAAAGATCGTGTTCGAGGTTATTTCCAAGGCTATGGCGATGAGTTGATCATATTAAATACAGCTAATCGTTTGATGGAAGATCAAAAACAGGTGGACCAGTTATATCAAGAGTTAATGAGCGATAAGCTATTTGAAGCAGTCAGAGATGTGGTGAGTATTAAAGATAAAAAGATTGAATCTGAGGCATTTGATACGGTTATCAAAAAAGCGCATGATGAAGTAATGGCGGCACAACAGCCACCAAGTCCTGCTGAAGAAACAGCTACTGAAGAAGAAATTACGGAAGATGTTTCCTAATTTCCGTCGATATAAATATGCTCTAGGTAGAATTTAGCCTAAAAAAATAACACTAAAGGATTTTTTTTTAAACTTTCCTTCCATTATTTGTTATACATTTTAGAATTATCCCGTAAAGACATATGGGAAAGACAGAGAAATTAGTTTTTGACTATCTTGCCAACTTTTTAGACTCTATTTTTTAAAATTTAAACCGATAAGATATGTTTAATAAAGATGAATTTATGAAGTATGCTACTCTACATCATGGAATGAGTAGAATGCATCTAGAAAAATACGCTGAAAAAGCAAGCCCAAGCACAGTTCCAAATATTCATGGTTTTACCCCTCAGGTAATCGAAGAACGACAAATGAATATCGTTGGAATGGATGTATTCTCCAGATTAATGATGGATCGAATCATCTTTATGGGCGTTCCAGTAAATGATTATGTTGCTAATGTTATTCAAGCACAGCTATTGTTTTTGGAATCCGTAGATCCTAAAAGAGATATTCAAATGTTTATCAATAGTCCTGGAGGATCAGTAATCGCTGGTTTAGGAATCTATGATACGATGCAATATGTTTCTCCTGATGTAGGAACAATCTGTACAGGTATGGCTGCTTCCATGGGAGCGGTATTACTAACTGCTGGAACAAAAGGGAAAAGAACTTGTTTACATCATAGTCGGGTGATGATTCACCAGCCTTTAGGTGGAATGCAGGGACAGGTTTCCGATATGGAAATATCTTATAAATTGATTAAAGATATGCAGAAGGAGCTTTATGATATCCTTGCACATCACACAGGTCAACCTTATGAAACAATCGAGAAAGACTGTGATCGAGATAATTGGATGATCGCGACAGAAGCTAAGAAATACGGCTTGATCGATGAGGTTTTAGATCGTAAAAATCCTAGAAAAGAAGAGGCTTAAGTCTGTTTTTTTAAGGTTAAAAAATAAATTATCAACCATTTATAGTT
>CAYXQH010000144.1:0-11063 GCA_964467425.1 uncultured Saprospiraceae bacterium | reverse complement strand
ACCTCATAATTATCCGGATGTCCTTCTTCATCAATATCAAAACCTATTACAACAGTTCCTTCAGTACTATTGCATGCATTTGGTAATGGCCATTTTAGATTGGAATAAATAAATTTCAGCATTGCTTCATCTCCTTCCGGATAATGCGCCATTTCTTCAACTACAGAAATCAATTCCTGAGGTTCATCATTAATCTCTTCCTTCACTATAAACTGTACTTCAGAGATTTTCTCCTTCTTATTCATTAAAAACTGGCCAACGTTTGGAATCAAACCCCAAATAAAACTAGCCCATAAAATTAAGTTGATCAGTTGTTTTAGTGAGCTCATAAAAAGGTCTTTACCTTCTTAGATGCAAAATCAAAAGTTCTAGGCGTATTGCAACAGAATAAATTCAAAAAAAATAGTGAACACCTGGAAGGTATTCACTATTTAAACATAAATTTAGTTGATTATGGTTGTTAGACAGTTAATAAGTAGACTATCTAATTTAAAATACATCCAATAAACTAAGAACCACACATTAAACAATCCGGATCATCCAGGTTACATACTTGACCTTGAACTTCATCGGCACTAATTGGTTCTAGTGTAAGACCAGTATTGGTATTAGTAGAAGTAGCATCAGTTTGGTTTTGCGACTTTGTTACTGTTGCTAAAGTAATGTTTTCTTCAGCAGCAGCTTCACCTGCAGTTCCAACTCTTTGGTGCTTTTTATCTAAAGTAAATTTAATTGGATCAACAGCAGCTTTAGATCGTAGATAATACATTCCTGTTTTCAGTCCTTTTTGCCAAGCGTAAAAATGCATGGAAGAAAGTTTTCCGAAGTTTGGATTTTCTACAAACAAGTTGAGTGATTGTGATTGGCAAATAAATGCTCCACGATCAGCAGACATATCAATAATGACTTTCTGACTCAATTCGTACGCCGTTTTATAAAGATCTTTGTATTCCTGTGGAATTTCAGGAATCTCCTGAACAGATCCGTTAGCTGCCATTAGTTTTTGCTTCATCTCATCATTCCATAATCCTAACCGGATTAAGTCTTTCAATAAATGCTTATTGACGATGATATACTCTCCAGAAAGCGTTCTTCTGGAATAAATGTTCGAAGTATAAGGCTCAAAACATTCATTGTTTCCTAAGATTTGTGAAGTTGAAGCTGTTGGCATTGGTGCTAGTAATAAGCTATTTCGAACACCATGTTTCTTCACTGATTTTTTCAAACCATCCCAGTCCCATCGATCTGTCGGAGTTGCACCCCACATATCAAATTGGAATTCTCCTTTGGATACTGGTGATCCTTTATATGTTTTATAGTGCCCCTCTTTTTCTGCTATTGCATTCGACTCAGTCATGGAAGCAAAATAGATCGTTTCAAAAATCTCTTTATTCAATCGCTTCGCATCCGGGCCATCAAAAGGATAACGCATTAAAATAAACGCATCCGCTAATCCCTGAACACCGATACCAATTGGACGGTGTCGCATGTTAGAGTTTCTAGCTTCTTCTACCGGATAATAATTGATATCAATAACCTTGTTCAGATTACGAGTCACTACTCGTGTGATATCATATAATTTCTGGTGATCAAATTTTCCGTCTGTAACAAATTTGGAAAGATTAATCGAAGCAAGATTACAAACAGCTACTTCATCTGGAGCAGTGTATTCAATAATCTCTGTACATAAATTGCTTGAACGAATCGTTCCTAGATTCTTTTGGTTTGACTTTTTATTACATGCGTCTTTGTATAAAATATAAGGCGTTCCCGTTTCAATTTGCGATTCAAGAATAGCAAACCAAAGGTCCTGCGCTTTTATTGTTTTTCTAGCTCTACCCTCTTTTTCATACTTATGGTATAAGGCCTCAAATTCACCTCCGTAACAATCATGCAATCCTGGAGCTTCATTTGGACAGAATAAAGACCATTCTGCATCCGCCTTAACTCGTTCCATAAATAGATCAGAAATCCACATCGCATAGAAAAGATCTCTAGCTCTTAATTCCTCTTTTCCATGATTCTTTTTCAAGTCTAAAAATTCCCGAATATCTGCATGCCAAGGTTCTAAGTAAACAGCAAAAGCACCTTTTCGTTTTCCTCCACCCTGGTCTACATATCTTGCTGTATCATTAAATACCTGTAGCATTGGAATAATACCATTAGACGTTCCACCAGTACCTTTAATATAACTTCCTTGTGCCCGAACATTGTGAATGCTTAAACCAATCCCACCTGCAGATTGAGAAATTTTAGCACAACGGGTCAACGTTTCAAAAATTCCTGAAATACTATCTTCCGTCATAGACAATAAGAAGCAGGAAGACAATTGAGGTTTAGGAGTACCAGCGTTAAATAAT
Source organism: uncultured Saprospiraceae bacterium (assembly GCA_964467425.1). Lineage (GTDB taxonomy): Bacteria > Bacteroidota > Bacteroidia > Chitinophagales > Saprospiraceae > JAHDHW01. The sequence goes on along the minus strand of CAYXQH010000144.1, from coordinate 8,703 downwards.
GTGGGGGTAGCATGAATAAACCATTTTTCAGACATTAAATTGTAAGTCTCAATGGCTGCATCAATGTTTTCAGCATGGATACCAATAGCGGCACGCATCAGCATATGCTGAGGACGCTCCACTACTTTTTTATTCATTCTTAAAAGATAAGATCTTTCAAGTGTTTTGAATCCAAAGTAATCAAAACTATAATCTCGATCATAAATAATCGAAGAATCAATTCTATCGCTGTTGGCCTCAATGATTTTATGAATTTCATCACTGATTAATCCAGCTTTTTCATCGGTTTTAGGGTCAATATAGTTGTATAAATCATTCATTGTTTTTGAGAATGACTTATCGGTGTTCTTATGTAAATTCGAAACAGCAATTCTTGCTGCGAGGAGGGCATAATCAGGATGCAGAGCTGCCATAGATGCAGAAGTTTCTGCAGCCAGGTTATCTAATTCAGTTGTTGTTACTCCGTCATAAAGTCCTAAAATTACTTTTTTTGCGATTTCAATAGGTGATACATAAGCTGAAGCCAGACCATAACATAATTTTTTTACTCTGGCTGTGATTTTGTCAAAACTGACATCTTCTCTTTTTCCACTTCGTTTAACTACTTGCATGTGATCTTGTTTAATAGATAATTGGGAATTAAATAAAAAGTGTTTCTTCTAAAGTTTCAATAGTAACCGGTCAAATGTTTCAAGTGTAAAGCAAGGTGCATAATTATTAAGTCATGAATAAATCAGCCGCTTCATGACCTAATAAATTTGCTTCTTCTTCTCTAAAAGTCTTCATCAAGAGTAAAAACCTGCTTATCTCGATCCGCCATAACTCCAGATTTCTGGTAGTCACCTACGCGTTTTTCGAAAAAGTTTGTTTTACCTTGAAGAGAGATGAGATCCATCCAAGGAAATGGATTCTCAGCGTTATATATTTTTGGATTTCCTAAAGACACTAAAAGGCGATCAGCGACATACTCAATGTATTGACACATTAATTCGTCATTCATACCAATCAACTTTACCGGAAGAGCATCCGATACAAATTCCTTTTCTATATCAACCGCATCTTTGATAAGGGTTTCAATAGTCTCTTTAGTAAGCTTATTTGTGATGTGATCGTTATAAAGCATGCATGCAAAGTCACAATGCATTCCTTCATCACGAGAGATTAATTCATTGGAAAAAGATAAGCCTGGCATCAAGCCTCTTTTCTTCAACCAAAAAATGGAACAGAATGATCCGGAAAAGAATATACCTTCGACAGCTGCAAATGCAATAAGTCGTTCAGCAAAAGTACCTTGCTCAATCCATCGCATCGCCCAGTCTGCTTTCTTTTTAACACAATCAAGATTTTCAATAGCGTTAAAAAGATAGTCTTTCTCTTTAGTATCTTCTATGTAAGTATCAATCAATAATGAATACGTTTCCGAATGGATGTTTTCCATCATAATCTGAAAACCATAGAAAAATTTGGCTTCCGTATATTGCACCTCGCTTACAAAGTTCTCGGCAAGGTTTTCATTTACTATTCCGTCGCTGGCAGCAAAAAATGCCAGTACATGTTTAACGAAATGTTTTTCGTCATCATTTAGTTTTTCCCAATCCGTCAGGTCTTGAGACAAATCGATTTCTTCTGCTGTCCAGAAACTGGCTTCAGACTTTTTGTACCATGCCCAAATATCATCGTGTTGGATCGGAAACAAAACAAACCTATTTGGATTATCCTGTAAGATTGGCTCTACAGCTGTGCTCATAAAATTGAAGTTTTAAATTTTAACCAATAAAATCACATCCATTTATATTGCAAAATGGGAGGTGAAATGCGTCTTAATCCCCATAGCGCCTCTAGTCATAGGACACTGTTTCTGACACTTTTGGCTCATCTTGTACATACAAGATCCAAACCTTAAAAAATGATTGAAATCTGAGTGATTTCCCTTCTTATTAAGCCTGAACACGGCAATTAGAGAGAGGACATAGTGTTTCACTCAAAGTAGTTTCCAATTTGATAACACTAATTTACGACATAAGCCTATATTTCGCCTCATAAGTTACTAACACAATGTTGAAAACATTAACAAAATACTGATTATCAGTATTTTACGTTTGTTAACAAACTTTTCAAAATGTTAATAACTTTTGCAAAAGCTAAATGCATGACCTACGCAAATTAGTGAAATTCCAATATATAAAGCCTTTAGAATAAACGCTTTCTTCGAAACCACCAAGCTAAAACCAAGCTAATTACTATTGAGAAAATTAGGATATAAAAGAAAGCATATTCATCCTTTTGAAAAGGTAAAACGCTTAAATTCATTCCATAAAGACTAGCGACTAAGGTCGGTACCATCAGTATGATGGTGATGAGCGTTAATCGTTGGATAACCACATTCAAATTATTAGAAATAATTGAAGCATAGGCTTCCATGGTTCCATTGAGGATGTTGGTATAAACATTCGCCATTTCCAGAGCCTGACTATTGTCAATGATAATGTCTTCAAAAAGATCTGTTTGATCTTCATCTGACCGGATACTTAGAAAGTCCGATCGTTTCATTTTCATTTTCAATAATTCATTTGAGCTCAAAGAGTTTACGAAATAGACCAAACTTTTTTCAATACTCAAAAGTTGTTTTAATTCTTTGTTTTTACTAGAATCATACAACTCTTTCTCAATAAGATTGCGCTTAAGATTCAATTTCTTAAGACAAGTTAGAAAACGATAAACGTTTTGCTCCAGAATTTGCAGCACAAACAAAGCTTCATCCGCAGGGTCGAAGTTTTTGATTTTACTTTGCAGGAATAGTTCTAGAACCGGATTCTCATGCGATGTAATTGTAATCGTATGATCAGGCGTCAGAATAATTCCAATTGGAACAGTTACATAAATTGGTTCGTTCTCTGTATCAATATCATTGAGTATAGACGTATTGACAACAATAAGTCGTACATCTTCTTCCCGTTCGTAACGAGATCGTTCATCAATATCAAGAGAATCAGTCAGGAAATCGAGAGGAATGTCAAACTGGTTAGCGACATCCTGCAACTCTTCATGACTAAATGGAGGAGAGATATTAATCCAGCAAGAAGCATCCGGCTGGTCCAACTCGGAGAGTTGCCCTTTCACTTTCGCATAATATCGAATCATAGTTGCCGGTAGTTTGCATTTGTATAAAAATATTTAACCATACAAACTTACGATTAAAAAATATTTTTTTAATAGCCAGCAGCCTATAATTTTCTAAATTGATTAGCCTCCCCAATGGTTCGAAAACTATGGAGACTGGTTACTTTGCTCATGGAAAATTCCTACGCGCAGCAACATTTTTTTTTAAAACATTCTCAGATTCTAAATTAATCAGCGATAGTAAAATAAAGAACTCTCTATGACTCTTTTCCTTTTTAGTGTAAATACTAAGAATTTCTCACTTGGTTGATAAATGATTCATAGACAGGAAGATCATGACGACAACCATTGCCCCAATGAGGTTTATAGCCATCTCTTATCCGATAGTAATCAGAAATTATGTCTCCTTGTTGTTCAAGATTAAAAGAGAGGAAACTTTTTCCCTTCTCCTGACAAGCTTTCAAAGCCGAAACTCCACCATAATTGTAGCCCATTTTGGATCCTTGTGCTCTTAGGGCATGCGGAATGTAGGTGGAACCCATTTTTTCAAACTGCCAGACATGTGTCATCTCATGTATAAAAGTGCTATTTTGCATTGGTCCCCAGCTATTTATGAAATAAAAACTGACATAGCAAAACTTTTTTTGCTTCGGACCAATTAAACTATATTCATCTATTCTTACTCTTCGATAATCTATTGAGTTTCCAAAAACAGATTGAGCAAGACTAATTTCCCATTTATAAAGTGGTCGTGCATTGAATTTTACAAAATCAGTAATGGTTTCATAAATTTCTGTAACGCCTAACCAATCAACTATATAAAATAGTAGATCTAACCACCAAATCCCAATGCGTTGTGCTAAATGCTTATTGAATTCTGATTCCCACCAGTACCGTTTACGAGGTCGCATAAAAAGCAGTCCTTTCCAAAGGTGCTTAATTATTCGATTCGTACGAGTAGGCACATTTTTAAGAAAACCTAAAATGCGGTGTCCTATTCCTAAGAATTTAGCCCAGATTTGAGATCCCATATTTTCTAATCTCAAATTAATGTGAAATGTTTTTCCAGAGATTTCCATATCAGCTAGCGTTTAGTAAAAAATACTAAAACATCATAGCGATCATAGTGTGGATAAGAATAGAATTCTATAATAAAATCCTATTAAGCGTTTCTAAAATGGAAAGCCTCCAGTTTTGATGTCTTCACATATGTATAAGTCAGTAAGTTTAATATTGGAAACTACAAATTTTCAATATTTGTTTAATCGTCTACCTTGGGAGTTATTTATTAAGTGTAGTGCCCACAAATGTAAAATAATTATTAAGTTTTTCGAATTAAAGTTTTCCACAATGTTTCCACATGAATGATGTAGAATGATTAGATACTTTAGCGTTCTCAACCTTTTGTTTTGATAAACAATTACTTACGTCAAACTTATAAATAAAATGAAGTTAAAATGAATCTAGTTTTTGGCTTATATTTTTTGTTGGGAGTAAGTAGAAAATTCGAATTGGGGACTTCGATCATCTAATTTTCAATAAATATACTGTTTGAAAAGCAAAAAGTTACAAAAAAACATATTTAATTAAATTTTAATGCGTAATTATCTACAACAATGATTTATTATTAAATTTAGAACTTGAAATTGATGTATGAAAGGAAGGGGTGTTCGGTATTCGGTATTCGGTATTCGGTATTCGGTTTTCGGTTTTGGTTTTGGTTTTGGTTAGGATCGAAAATGCGGTATCGACATTATTTAAACCGGATTGCTTTTACAGGTGATATGCGGGTAACCAAATAGGAAGGGATAATTAAAAATAAAAGGGTGATAACGAGCGTTCCTACATTCAAGAACAATATCGCCCACCAGTCAATTTCAATTGGAGCAACAGAGAGGTAATAATCCTTTTCAGATAATTGAATAAGCTCAAAATGCTCTTGTAAAAAGCATAGCAATAAACCAATAATGTTTCCAAAAAATAATCCAACACAAACAATGTATCCAGCATAGTACAAAAATACTTTCTGAACATCCCAGTTTGTACTTCCCAGCGCTCGAAGGATTCCAATCATATTGGTTCTTTCCAAAATAAGAATCAGAAGAGCTGTGATCATATTTATGACAGAAACAATCAGCATCAAAGAAAGAATCACGACCTCATTAATATCTTGTAAACCCAACCATTCGAAGATACTTGGAAACTTATCTCGTATAGTTTGAGAAAAAAGATCGTTCGGAACTTCTTCCATATAAATATGCTCATTAAGTGGTTCTATATCTCGTATATCATCTAAAAACACTTCAAAGCCGCCAACTTCATTGGGTGCCCAATCATATAAATCCTGAATCAGCCGAATATCAACAATGGCAAACTTTTGGTCGTACTCCTCTAATCCGGTTTTATAGATTCCCTTGACTTTCAAACGCTTAGGTATTTGTTGATCATCTTTTATAAAATAGATTACCATAGGGTCACCCACTTCCAAAATCAAGCGATTAGCCGTTTGTTCTGAAATGATAATACCTCTGGAAATAGTATCTTCAAAAACCAGGCGGTCTCCTCCAATCATATAATCAGCCATGTTATCCCAGTCAAAATCTTTTCCGATTCCTTTCAAAATAATTCCTTCAATCTGCGTTTTCGTTTGTATAATTCCCGGAATGTTCGCAAAAACCTGAATGTGCTTTACACCTCCATAGGTTTCTGTTTCTACCATTTTATTTTTGAGTGGAAATCCTAGAATAGTCGGGTTTGTTAGATACGTTACCTTTTCAATCGTATCTAATGAAGGATAAAACGTTTGATTCATATCCAAAGGAACAGCTTCGAAGCTCCGAGAAACTCCCGTGTCCATAATGTGAACATGTCCCCAGAAACCAAATATCTTGCTACTTATTTCATTCTTGAAACCTCGAATCAATGCCGTTGCCACGATCATCACGGTTACACTAAGTGCAACTGCAACAATAGCAATCCGTATAATCAATTTTGAAAAGGATTGTTCACTGGATACGGCTACCTTTTTCGCTATGAAATAAGAAAAATTCAAGTTTATGCTGATAGATTTAGATTATCCAAAAATAAAATTGGCTCATCATTAAACGTTAAAAGTAACAAGGATTATTTGAACTTTTTTACTTTTAAAGATTGTTCTTTTCAAAAAACGCTAAAGCAAGTAAAAATTATATAAATTTGCACCTTCAAAAGTGATCATATGAATTTTTTAGAAGAATTAAAATGGAGGGGAATGCTACACCAGTTAACCCCGGGTATTGAAGAGCAACTTGAAAAAGGAAAAGTCGTGGGCTATATTGGTTTCGATCCAACTGCCCCTTCCATGACGATAGGAAACTTTGTTCAACTTCAATTATTAAAATTGTTTCAACTTTCCGGTCATCAACCTATTGTTTTAATGGGCGGTGCAACAGGACGTATTGGCGATCCATCTGGAAAAGATAAAGAACGACAGTTGAAATCCTTTGAAGAACTCGATCACAATCTATCGTTTCAGGTTCGCCAGGCAAAGAAGTTTTTAGATTTCGAAGGTGTCGACAATCCAGCTATTCTTGTGAATAACATTGATTTTTATAAAGAAATGAATGTGCTTGATTTTCTTCGAAAAGTTGGAAAGACATTGACGATCAATTATATGCAATCCAAGGAGTCGGTTAAAAAGAGAATTGAAACTGGCTTATCCTTTACAGAATTTAGTTACCAATTACTACAGGCTTACGATTTTCAATGTTTGTATGATCAAAAAGACTGCATCTTGCAAATGGGTGGTTCTGATCAATGGGGGAATATTACTTCCGGAACTGAATTTATAAAAAAGAATATCGATGGCAAAGCATATGCTGTCACTACCCCACTTTTGACCAAGGCAGATGGTTCAAAATTTGGAAAATCTGAAAAAGGTAATCTTTGGCTTGATGCAACACTGACTTCACCATATGAATTTTACCAATTCTGGATTCGCTCCAATGACGCTGATCTTTCAAAATACATTCGATATTTTACACTAAAATCGAAGGACGAAGTGGAGGCGCTTGAAGCTGAGCATGCAGATAATCCGCAGAAACTAAAAGAAATTCTAGCAGAAGAATTAACAATTCGTGTACATGGAAAAACGGCCTATGAAGGAGCAGTCAAAGTTTCCAGAATGATGTTTCAAAAAACAGATAAGGAAACGCTTTTATCGCTGGGAGAAGATGACATGAAAATTATTGCTGCCGAATTGCAGGATAATACGTTCAAAGTAGCTAAACCCGTTTTGGAAAAAGGGCTAAACATTATTGATTTGGTAGCAGAACATACCCAGATTGTTGCGTCAAAAGGAGATGCTCGTCGAGCTATTAAAGGAAATGCAATGTCTGTGAACAAAGATAAGGTTGCCAACTTTGATTTGAGTTTGGATGCAGCTGCTCTTCTTTTTGATAAATATATGCTCATCGAAAATGGTCGGAAGAATAAATTCATGATCGTATTCGAATAAAAAGGAAGTAATTTTTTATTTTAATTGAATTTTTAGCGTTAATATTTTACGCTACACTTGATTATTTATTTTAAAGTTTTAACTTTGAAAAAGATAATTCAATTTATCTTCTCAACTCCTCTTTCAGTATTTACATATAATAGGGAATATATTAGGTTTAAAAGGCATTACTAAGTCATTTTTGAGATCAAGTTTAAAAACTTGTCTAGTTTTTTGAATGTATTTTGATAAACTAATAAATGAGTTAAGCATATGACTTATAGCATGTATCAGGTGGATGCGTTTGCTGATGATCGATTTAGTGGAAATCCCGCTGCAGTGGTTCCATTAGAAAAATGGTTGGATGATCAATTGATGCAAAATATAGCTTTGGAAAACAATCTTTCCGAGACTGCTTTTTTTGTACCCAACAAAGACGGCTTTGCTATCAGATGGTTCACCCCTTCTATTGAGGTAAAACTATGCGGTCATGCAACACTGGCAGCGGCACATGTGATCTATGATCATCTTAATTATAAAAAGGAAGAAGTCACCTTTGAATCAAAAAGTGGACAACTGACGGTAAAAAAAGCAGCCGATAAGTACACTTTAATTTTTCCATCTGATCAATTAAAACAAGTAACCACACCGGTAGAGATCTTAAAAGCTTTTAAAATAAATCCACTGGAAACCTATAAAGGTAGAGACGACTATATGGTAGTCGTTGAATCTCAAAGAATGGTTAAAAGCCTCGATCCTGACTTTAAAACACTAGCTTTATTACAAGACTGTCGAGGTGTGATTGTGACGGCTAAAGGAAATGAAGTTGACTTTATTTCGCGATGTTTTTATCCTCAATCTGGCGTTGATGAGGATCCGGCAACGGGTTCAGCGCATACAACTATGACTCCATATTGGGCTAAAAAATTACAGAAAAAAAACTTATCCGCCGTACAACTTTCCAAAAGAAAGGGTGTCTTTGAATGTACGGACTTAGGTGATAAAATAGCCATCACCGGTAAGGCAAAAACCTTCCTGGAAGGCACAATAAATTTAGATTAAATCTTAAACTAAAAATATATAACTATGGTATGAAAAATTAAAATCTG
>CAYXQH010000143.1:0-11067 GCA_964467425.1 uncultured Saprospiraceae bacterium | reverse complement strand
CCCATGATATAATCATCTATTTGTTCGTCTGTAAAATTTGACTTAGCCATCAATAACAATAGTTAGTATTAAAATAATCAGAATTCAGGTCGCACTTTCATTAGCAAGCATCCTTAATTTTTTCATGCATCGTCCTTTTAAGTTTTTTGCTACTTTCTCATTTGCATAGCCCATCTCTTTCGCTATTTCTTTCATTCGCATTCGGTCAAAATAAAACAAGCCTAATATCTTTTTACAATCCTCCCCCAATTGCCCCATTAGCTTAGCAACTAAGCCAATTCGACTATCTGGCTCAATAGGCTCTGAGGTTTCCACTTCAACAGCAACCGCTTTTAATTCGGACACCAAAGTTTGTTGTTTCTTCTGAGCGCGAAGCTGGTCCAACCAGAGATTTCGACATATCGAATACAAATAAGTTTGGATGGCGCAATTCAGTTGAAAATTTCCTAGTCGTACTTTTTTATAGAAAGCAAGCACCGCATTTTGAAAAACATCAGCTGCATCTTCATCATTACCGCTATTCTTATTGATAAAATTTTGAATAATGGGAAAATTGCGCACATACAAGTCTTTTAAAACTTTATCGACTTCTCTAGGGTTTTCAGCTTCCAAACCTTTTAAAATCTCCTCATCTGAAAACTCAATCTTTGAATCTTTCATTTCTGGATTCATTAGTTTATAGAATTGAAAGCACAAAGGTAACCACAAATATGCATTTATACTATTCAGCTTTTACCTTCTGCTTAGTTATTTTTATTAACGTCAAGTAACTAAGATTATTCTATAAATATATTCATTGGTTACCTTTTTTAAAATCTACTATCAAGAATTGTAATCAGCTCAAAATAGAAACATATAGTTGATTGCCAACAAAAAATATAAAGCTATGAAGTTCAAATCATTTCTTTAAGATTTGCCTTTCATTTTTATCACTACAAATATTTGAAAACGATAATCCCCTTTGAGCTGAATTTGCTCAAAGGTTGATGCTACGTTTTTTTGTTCGTGCCAATAAGCCGCAAAAAGACAGGAAGAAAGTATGCTCGATAAAAACCTAGTAGAATTTATTTTGATCATTCTCGATCCTATAGAAGAACAAGAAAAAATTAAAACTTTAAAAGTATGGCGGATTCCGAAAAGCCAAAATAGAGTAGGAAACATTTTTAAAAAATATTTAGCATGAAAAACTTTTTATTTATTCTTTTATTAGCATTTAGTTGGCCTCAATCAACCAATGCACAATCAATCACTGCAACAATTAATGAATCTAATCACTGTTGCATTGATATTACAACTACTTTGCCTGGCTTGACTGTATGGATACTTAATAAGAGAGGTATTTTCTTAGATGAAGTAGCTGTTCCTTTAAATGGTGGTGTTTCCTATTGTTTTGATGGTAATGGTAGTTATTTAATTGAAGCTCAGCAATTTATTCAACTTCCAGGAACCCCTGCTCCAGCCATTGTTGAAGTAGAAATTATTGGATGCCCTTATGAAATTTTTGTAGATCCCGACCCTCAAGATCCATGTTGTGTTTCTATTTATACTAATTTACCTGGGTTACTTAATGTTGATGTCGTTGATGAAAATGGACTTGAATTAGGTTCACTCACCATTACCGGAGAGCCAACTGAGTTTTGCTTTGAAGAAAATGGCAATTTCACTGTTGTTCCAACAACATGTATATGCCCTAATCTCAGTGAAGAAAATTGGCCTCTTGCTGTTGACTTTAGTATTACAGGCTGCATGGACTGTGATAATGATGATTTGAACTTTGGGTGTCCAGAGAAAATAATAAATGTCAGTCTTGATGGATGTGAACTTTGCTTTAGTCTTTATACTGCACCTGAATGCAATACTTTCTTACTAAATGTTAATGGAGAAATTACTGAATATCCCTATCAAGGAATACCAGGAGGATACGTGCCCCACTGTTTTCAATTTCCGGGGGAAGGAGATTATGAGGTTTCTTTTGCAGAGACTGATTGCGAAGGTCAAATAAGTCATTGTTTAGATGGAGAACATTTAAAACTATGTATTGAAGATTGTGGCCCTTGCAACGAGGAACCTTTTTGGCAACTTGTTTGCGATGACGGTTATTTTTGTATAAAAGATGAGTTTCTAGGATCACCCAACATGCAATGGATCCAACCTCCTTTTCCTGGCGATCCAACGGGCCACTGTCAACCTTCCGATGGATTAGCAAATGGAGATGTACTGATCTTTGAAATTTATACTTGGGTTGGTGAGACAATCTGTACAACAACTGTGAATACAGTGTTTGACTGTATGCCTCATTCTGGATCTTCTCGAGAAAGCACTAATAATCAAAGCGAGGATGCAACACTGACTGATTCAAAAATAACAGTATTTCCTAACCCTTCAAATGGTTTTATAAACATCAACAGCTCCATTGGTTCTAACCAGACGCTTCAAATCATAAATGCTGATGGGAAAGAAATGCTTACAAAACAATTAGAAGGGCATAACAACAGTATCGATGCATCAAGTCTTTCTCCAGGCTTCTATTTTGTTAAAATTATCGATTCAACTTCTGGTGAAAAGGTTCACTTAGAAAAAGTTGTAATAATAAAATAGTATTAGAAATAACAAAAGCTAACGCTTTGTGCTAAAAATTTCATCCCCCTTTGATTTGTTCAATACTTATCAAAGGGGGATCTTCAATATTAGAATGAGTGAATACTTGCATGCTTAATTCTTAAATGCTAAATTGCAATTCTAGAGAATAATTTAGGCTATGAAAAACAAATCAACCCCTTCTTGATCGTTTTTCAATTTTACAATGTGTCCCCTTAGCAATATTGTGTAACCCTCTTGGTTACCTTTTTAATTTTATACTATAAAGGGTTGAAATGTTGATATAAAAAAATAAATAAGCTCCTTTTCTTGGGCGGCCTATTTGCAAAGATCGTTTTCAAATATCAACATTTTAACGCACCTTTTGGGAAACTGAGGGGTGCTGTTTGAAATTATTGTTAAACGATTGCCGTTCTTTCGGCACAAAAGCTTTCATTATGAAAATTGTTCTCATTAAAACATTTACTTTACTTTTTTTCCTCTCTTGTTTGAATACAATATCCTTTACACAAGAACCTCCTCCTAATCCTTTTCAAATCGTAAAAGAAGCTGGCCAAGGTGGTAGTGGTGACGACTGCTTTTATGTAGAGAATTTATCCGTTTATGTAACTAATTTAGATCTTTATGGTATTCCTGAGATCGGTGGCATTTATACGATTACAGACGAAGTACCCCCAATTTATTTACAAGTTCTTCTAAATGATATTCCTACAGCTTTTGAGCTTGTTTCGGAATTTGAATATGTGGATGAATTCGAAGTGGATATAGTAGGAAATGAACAAGTACAACCTTTAAAATTATTTAAAGCCGAAATAAACTTTTCTAATCCTTGTTCTGCAGGTGCTTATAACGACATAGAAGCTAGAATTCTTACGCCTGTAGATCCTGAAATTCCATCACTTCCATATCCTAACATGCCAGCTGGCTACGGATACTACCCTGTAATAGACTATGCTTCACCAACCGAGTTATTCTCTTGTGAGATATTTGCCTTTACTTCATGTGCTTGCAATAATAGCTGTAGTACGATTATTCCTTCTTTTACCTCGACCAACCAATGTGATTGTAATCCACCGGAGGACGAGAATCCTATCAATGAGGATGACGATGAAAACGAAGGGTTTAATTCCCAAGGAAACGGAGAGTTCTTAGACAATTCCAATGAGATCAGTGCTTCGCCTAATCCGTTTAAATCTACTATTACACTTAATTATCAAACAATAGCAGAAGAGCAATTGAATATTTCACTCTTTAATATTAGCGGACAAAAGGTTGTGAACTGGCAGGAAAAAGTTTACAAAGGAAACAATGCGCTTTCGTTAAGTATCCAAAATATACCTGTAGGTATTTATTTTATTCAAGTAATAAATTCTCAACAAAATGAATCTTTCTTAAAAATTGTAAAAGAATAAGAAATAAGCTTAAACGCTGAGATCAGAAAAAGAGACTGCCTAAAATATTTGTATATTTATTCTTAAGAATAGAGTATTAAAATATTTTTTGCCAGTCTCTTTTTATTTGGAAATAGTTAATGACAGTTTACTCATGAAGTACTTAGTAAGTAAAACTAAATTCCTGATATTTTTTGTTATCTGCTGCATTTCAAATTCTGATGCACAAGAAAACAAATCAGACACCACCTTAACTGGAGACTTTTATTTCAACAAAGGTTTTGCAGTTTATAGTACCCACTTGGATAGCTCCATTATTTATTTTGCAAAAGCCAGGGATCAATATAAAATTGAAAAAAAATGGTCTCCCTTTATTGATTGCCACAATGCACTTGCTTCTTTATATTATCATCAGAGAGATTTTGAAAAATATGAACAATTTGCATTGGAGGCTGTAGAAAAATCCAAACTATTATTAGGTCCCAATGACCCAAAGTATAGCGTAGCATTAAATAATCTTGATGCCTTATATACAGAAAAAGGAAACTATCGAAAATCTATTTACTATTTAAAAGAATCTTTAAAAATTAAAGAGAACAATCAGGCTTCAAAAATAGAAATAGCACAAACGCTCCAAAACCTATCCACTTCATTTACACTGGAAGGAGATACGCACAGCGCACTCAAATATGCAGAAAAAGCATTAGATTATCTCCAAGAGTCTAAAGAACCTAATCTATTAAATCAGGCAAGTGCTTTATCCGCAATAGGATACACTTTCGAAACAGTTAACAAATTAGATTCTGCTTTAAATTATTACTTCAAGGCCATAAAAATCCTTGATAAGGAAAGTATAAAAAAGACTTTATCCTGGCAAAAAAAAACAATTTCAGCATATCAAAAAACTGCAGAAATTTTTATTCAAAAAAATGAATTAAGCACTGCACAAGACTACTTAAACAAAACACTCCAATTACAAAAAGATGATAACTCTTCCCGCAAACCTATAACTTTTGAAAAACTTGCTAAAATTTATCTTTTACAAAAAAAGTATGCTGCTTCAGAAGAAGCTATTCGAAAATCTATCGCATTATTGGAAACGTACAATCCAAATGCACTTACTTTTATTGCAATAAAGGAGACCCATCTCGGAGACGTTTTTAGTCATCAGGGAAAACTAACTTTAGCACTGGAACAATATCAGTCTGCACTTACTAAATTATCGGGCTTTACAAGTATTGATTCATTAAATGCCGAATCCTTCTTATCAAAAAAAGAATCTTTAATAACCCTACACAAAAAGGCTGAAACACTCCATCAATTATATACAAAGACCAACGACGACAAGTATCTATTACAAAGTTACAAATCCTATATTCTTGCCATTCGATTGACTCGTAGTATGCGTATAGGTTTTCAAACACCCGAGTCAAAGAATCTACTCGCAGAAAATGCATTACCAATCTATGAAGCGAGTATTCAACTTGCTCAGAAATTATACAATAAAACCGGGGAAGGCTTGTATTTAAAGGAAGCTTTTCAAATAGCCGAGAGTAATAAAGCCTTACTATTATTGGAATCCATCAATGAACAAAGTGCAAAAGGAATAGCTGACATTCCTGATAGTCTATTGAATAAGGATAAGGATTTACGAATAGGCTTAGCATTTTATAAAAAGAAGCTAATTGAAGAAAAACAAAAAAGATCTAATAAAAATTCGAAAATTATTAAAAAATGGGAAGACCATGTTTTTTCAATTGATCGACAGTTAGACCGATTGATTAATCAAATAGAAAAAAACTACCCTCGCTATTACAATCTAAAATACCAAAATCAGCTCGTTGAGATTTCCGAAATCCAGAACTATCTAAAAAAAAGCAATAAGGCTATCCTTGAATATTTTGTCGGAGAGAAGCATATTTATTTATTCATTATCACTAGCGATAAATTCGAAATCAAACAGATACAAAATGAACATCTTGTCAAACAGAATGTAGATACTCTTAAAAAAATCCTCCAGAATCCACCAGCTAAACAATTTAGAAATGAAGAGTTGATGCACTTTATTTTTACCGCCAATGATTTATATGACCAGTTGATACAACCAGCTCTAGATGTCCTTGATTTTAAAACAAGAGATTGGATCATCATCCCGGATTATTATCTCAATTATATTCCTTTTGAAATACTTTTAAGAAGTAATAAAATAGACCAAAATGGAAGTTTATCTCATAACAACATGGAGTATCTTTTTGAAGATTTTAATATTAGCTATGATTATTCTTCGACCTTACATTTAAAAAATAAAAATCGTGCAAAACATAAATTCAAACATAACTTTGCAGGCTTTGCACCTTCTTTTAAAAGCACAGAAGACCTTAGTTCCAGAACCTGTGCTAATGATAATCTATATGCACTCAAATGTAGCGCAGCAGAAGTAAAAGGTATCAAGGATATCATTGGAGGAGATGAGTTTTATGGTCCAGATGCCAATCGGGAGGCTTTTGAAAAAGACATTCAGAATTACAAAATCATCCATCTGGCAACACATGCCTGTATCGACGAAGAGAACTCCAATCTCAATAAGATCTTTCTAACAGGCGATTATCTTTCCGATTATGATCTTTACAATATGGAACTCGATGCGGAATTAGCCGTCCTTAGTGCTTGCAATACTGGCTCTGGAAAATTAATCAAAGGAGAAGGTGTCATGTCACTTGCCAGAGGTTTTATGAATGCTGGATGTGCAAGTACCGTGATGAGTATGTGGTCGGTCGATGATTGCGCCACGTCTGAGATCATGACCTATTTTTATGAAGGGCTCAAGGATGGTCTGTCAAAAGATAAAGCACTCAAAGTAGCTAGAATTAAATATCTCAATACTGTCGACAAATCAAAAATGCATCCGTACTATTGGGCCGCTTTTGTTCCCTTTGGAGATATGGAACCATTGGAATTAGGAAGCAAGTTCCCTATTCAGTTTTATATGCTCTTTTTGATTATTCCTTTATTGATTTTTCTGTTTTATATAAAAAGAAAAAGATCACCTCAGCCTAAATAGTTTTCGACCTTCTTTTATACAGGTAAAAAGTCAATAAAAAAACAACTACTCCAATAAGCCAAGGAAGTATTTTAGGATTATTTTCTTTTATCAAAGGATCTGTATTTCCGAATTGTACAAAAGACGCCCAATAATAAGGATGGCTATTATTAGAATCTGCTAAAGTCAAGTATTTTAGTTTTGCCGAAGTGATCGCCTTTTCCTTTGATTTTCCATTATGAAGTTCCTGATAATAGTTCTTCATTATCTGTGCAGTTGCACAATCATCCACAGGCCATAGACTAGTCAAAACGCTTTTACTACCAGCAAGAAAAAAACTTCTGGAAAGGCTCATGACTCCTTCTCCTTTTAAGTAAACGCCACTCCCCGTATTACAAGCGCTTAAAACGGTCAACTGTGCTTTTAAATCGAGGTTATTCAATGCGCCTTGTGTTAGGCTTTCATTGTTAGAAAAATAAATTTTATTAAGCTCAGCAACATCTTCATTTATACAAGCATGCGTCGCTAAGTGGATAATATCGAAATTTTCTGAAGCCTCAAGAAACGTTGCACGAGTAGCAGAAGCGTCTACAAAACTTTCACTTTGCCAAAAAGTGCTGATCGATTGAACCTCTTCCTTATTACAAAAAAGTGCATTTAGATTACCTTCAAGACAAGTTCTGGCAGAGCTATATTTTTGCGCTCCAAAAGAAGGTGCAAAACTAATTAATGTAGGTTCTCGATTAACCAGGGATTCTTGAATTTCATTGGCTATTAAAGACGCAGAATAACCATAAGAAATTTTATACTTTTTAAATAGGTAGGGTAAACTTTTATAGGAATAATTCTGAGCAGCTTGTTTTTCAGTTAATAGGATTTCAAAAGGAAGGTAACTTAAAACACCATCCGGAATAATCACCAATTGATCTATACCTTTCAAGGCTTCAAGGACTTTATCAGAAAACAACTCTTGATAAAGACGGTTTGCATAATTAGAAAAATTAGTATGATCTATTTGAAACTGCTCATTGGAACCAGGAGGAACAGAAATAATTTGATGCAAGGCCATGATATCTTTTTCTACCGTACTCGTCTGATTAAATGGCAAAGCAAATAATTTCTCTTTGGTTAAAACAAACAAAAAGCTTTGCTCCTCCCCTATTACAAATTCAACAATAGCCGTTTTGGAATTTAATAAACGATCTTTTAAAACAGGAACAGGTATCGGCTCTATTTGTTGTCGTCTCTTTCGATAGGCAGGATATTTTTTTTCGAGCAGTTGATTATGTTGTTGATAATCGGCTTCTAGCTGGTAAATCACTCGATCTAAATCCAGTATAGTCTGAAGCGTACCTAACAACTTTCTTTGTTGCAGTTCTAGAAGTTGTTCTTTATAAAATCCAATTTCAAGTCGTAGATTCTTTTCCTTTTCAATAAGTGAATCTGGTATACCAACAAATGTTTTCGCAGATTTATTCTTGATCGTTTCGTAAAGTAAAACAGATTTATTGTTTTCTGCAAACATAAACGCGTCCTCAAGAAACTTTTCATCTCCGCTTATTTCATAAAGTTCTAAAGCTGTTGCTATTGCCTGTTCATAGATAGGATTTACTTTTTCCAGTAAGGTGTGTTTAGAACCTTGCGCAAGATAATCTATCCGAATTTGGCGCGTTAGTAAAACAGCTAATTCATGAGACAGATGCGCAGCTTCCAGATATTTTTTTTCTTTTGTCTTTTGATACATCTGATATAAACTCTTAGTCTTATCATTTAAAATATCAAATGCAATAAGAGGGCTGGTGATAGCTTTAATAACTGGATTGCCAAGAATATTTGAAGCTTTAAAGTTCAAAGCAATAGATGATAAAGCTCTAGAATAAACCTTAAGGGCTGTTTCATGATCTCCGATTTTTGCATAAACATTTCCTTTGGCTAAAACGGTTTCCGCAAAACTTTCATGATAAAAATATAGTTCAAACTCTTTTCTTGCCTCCGCAACCGAATTATCATAATACGCTAAAGCTGCTTCCATATCTTTTTCATAAAAAGCAATATCCCCAGCAATTAACCAAGACTTATAGGATTCATGCATCGCATTTTCAGCTTGAAGCTCCAATGTCTTTTCAATATAAAATTTAGCTTCTTTTATCTTATGTTGTTTTAAATTTATTTCAGCCAAATTTTTATAGGCATACCATCTTGTTTGTTTGTAAAAATTATGATCCGGCAAGACGTTCAAAATATCGATGCAGTCTTTTAAATATTCATTTGCTAATTGAAACGCTCCTTTTGCCAAATAACAGTCAGCAATCTGCCTGGACAAACGACTAACCTTATATTTATCCTTCAGTTTTACCTGATCAATCGCTTGTTTGAAATATTGGATTGCTGTATCGTAATCTCCAATTTCCTGATAAGTAATTCCTAAACCTTCAATAGCTATAGCAAGAGAGGCATCATCATACCCCATTTTTTTTTCAATTTCTAAAGATTCTAATTGCAAAACAATAGATTGATCCGCACTTTTAAAGGTTGACAAATTACCAATCGCAGCAGCGTAAGTTATACCTTTCCCTAAATGTTTTAACGATAAATCAACACCTTCTTCAGCTGTTTCTTTTGCCCTTTTATAATCTTTACTATAATAATAAGCTGCTGATAAAACATTATAACAATAGCAATATAGCTCCCAGCATTGATGACGTTCTAATTCAGGAAGATGTTCGAGGACAACAGCAATAGCCTCCGCAGGTTGGTTAGAGTAATCGATCTGATTTAAAAAATCCCCGAGCTTATTACAATCAACCGCATTATTTTCCTGAGCAAAAACCCCATTAAAATATATGGACAATAAAATTATAAGCCCCCATCTCATAAAATCATTTTTGGAATACCTTTTTAAATTTTAATCTAAAACTACTTTGCGCTGTAAATCAACACACGTATTTACTTCTAATAGCTTTAATGTTTTATAGATTTTAAAACAAGCATTTGACCTGAAGAAAATACTTTGAAAAAGTAGAGCCCCGGCACCCAGTTTTCAGTTGATATTTCTTTCTTCTGATCACCTGTAAAACTATGATAAGCTATTTCTTTCCCTTCTCTATTATAAACCAGGAGCGTGACCTCTTCATGAGGATCCAAACTAGTAAGATTAAGCGTTATGTTAGAACTAAAAGGATTTGGGAATAGTTTTCCGTTTATAGCATCTTCATTTTCTTCTATCGTCCCTAAACTAGATTGACCATTTCGATTATCATAAAGTACTGATCCTGACTCGTTTGTTATGAATGTCATTTCTGGGCTTTCGCTACAATCTTGAGATTCTCCAGCACAACAAACCTCTTTTCTTAATTCATGGTATTCAGCAAGACCAGAAACGGGATCTACATAAAATGTATCCGGAGGAAATAAACCTGGATAATCTCCAACTGGATAAGGAGTATATTGTACATCAATATCATCATCATTTACGGGTACAGGAGTTACCAACATATACTCTACATAAACGGGGAAATTTTGCGTTGAAATATATTCACAAGTAGTATTCATATCAAGCTCGAAATGAAACACTCCCTTCCAGACTTCGTCTCCATATTCTAAAACGGTAGGTTCAACCATAGGTGGAGTAATCGCACCTGTAACACCCATCATCGAAAAATTTCCTGGTCCGTAGAAAGTATAGAAAAAATGCATTGGTGGATAATCAAGTACAGACTGATCGCCGAATCTGGCAATAAGTTTGGCATAAAGAATATTATCCTCTGCTAAAGCGACGCACACAGTATCTCCAAAAGTGCAATCCATTGAGTTAGTCCAATTCGTTTTTTCAATTCGAACAGGTTTTCTCGTTGTATCTCTTACAAAATCATATTTTTCATTTTTGCTATAATTCGCAGGATAAGTAGCGTTCGTAAAACTTAAACAGAATAGGATAAGTCCAAATAGACCAAAGCTAAAGAGTAGTTGTGTCCGTTTCATTTTATTTTATTTATGGATGATAATTATTAAAAAATTAGATAAATAGCAATACAATCG
>CAYXQH010000142.1:0-11088 GCA_964467425.1 uncultured Saprospiraceae bacterium | reverse complement strand
CCTGTTTTCTTTCTGACTTTATTGGCAAAAGCAGCAAAGTCTTCTGCGGTAAAAAGATCAGGGAAAGCAGCAGGTGATATGGCTGTTTGTCCAACTTTCAAGCCTCTTACTTTTGCAATTTCTTTCGTCACTTTATTACCGGGCAAATGACCTCCTGTACCCGTCTTTGCACCTTGACCGCCTTTAAAATGAAAAGCTTGAGCTTTCATGACTTTGGGCCATGAAAATCCGAATTTTCCAGAGGCTAATTCATAAAAATAACGCTTGTTATTCGCTTGCTCTTCTGGCAGCATCCCTCCTTCTCCACTACAAATTCCTGTGCCTGATAATTCCGCCCCCATCGACAAAGCAATCTTTGCTTCTTTGGAAAGCGAACCAAAACTCATATCAGATACAAACAAAGGGATATCTAATTCCAAAGGTTTTTTAGCACGCTTCCCTATGACTACTTTCGTGCTCACTTTCTCCTCATCCAACAAAGGTCGGGAAGCTAATTGTGCAGGCAGGAATTGAATATTCTCCCATTTAGGAAGCGTATTTCTATCAACCCCCATTGATGCCGAAGGTCCATGATGTCCCCAATTTTTCAGTCCGTTTTGCGCAAGCTCCTTAATGTAGCTCGTGTAGGGTTCTGTACTTTCTGGATGCGTATCCGCATATTGACCAAGGTATTCGTCTCTTTTAAACGGTTGCGGATTTTTTACCTGATATTCATTTATTTCATCTTCATCAATGTAGACATCGTCGTCTTTGATGACTGCATAAAACTTGTGTAAGGCTTCTTCATTATTGTATTCACTGACCCCTGTATCAATTCTGTAATCCCAATTATGAACACCACAAATGATATTGTCTCCATCTACAAATCCATCCGCCATCAAGGCTCCCCTATGAAGGCAACGGCCATATAGTACAGACACTTTTTTACCATACCGAATCACGACTAAGTCTAATCCGTTTACTTGTTTACCAACTGGTTTTTTCTGTTCTAAACTCTTAAAAGAACAAAGTTTAATTTCTTTCATTTCTCATTTTGTTTTATGTAAAATTAAAAACTTGTTTTGCCATTAAAGCAGCCATATTTGTATGTTGCTTCCCTTGCATTATTTTTTCGATTTCTTTTTTAGAAATAGCATTTATTATTTTTTCGGATTGCGTCAAGGCTTCCTGAAAAGTTATACCATTGAGACTTTTTTCAATCGCTTCATCTACTAAATCATGTGCTGCCTGCCTTCCAAGTTTTTTAGCTAGCTTCATCATGATCGCTTCGGCAAAGATGATCGTTCCGGACTCCTTCAAATTTTCTTCCATCTTATTTTCCTTGACCTCTATATTTTCGAGTAATTCATTTAAAGTGGACAAGGCAAAATAACTTTGAGAACAAATATTTGGAATAAGCGTCCATTCCATTTGCCAGGTAGCGGAACCACGTTCATGGTCCTGAACCATCGTATCTAAAAATGCTTGCATCTGACTGCGAACAGCTTTTGATGCGACTAATACATTTTGTGTTTTGATGGGGTTTCTTTTATTCGGCATGGTAGAACTCTTCCCTCCTCCCTTTTCTATAATTTCTCCAACCTCCGACTGGGTCATATATAAAATATCTTTGGCTACTTTTGAAATATTACCCGACATTACCCCCAAAAAAGTAATAAATTCTGCCAATTGGTCTCGTTGGGTATGCCATGCTATTGGAGTATCTTGAAGACCTAATTCTTTCGCCAGTGCTTTTCTTACTTCCAGCCCTCTTTCTCCTAAAGAGGCTAAGGTCCCAACAGCTCCGCCAAATTGTACTTTCAATACATTTGGCATTAAGGTTTCTATTTTTTTACGATGCCTTAAAAAAGGAGCCAACCATGTTGCTGCTTTATAACCAAAGGAAACCGGAATAGCATGTTGTAATTGACTGCGTCCCACCATAGGCGTTTTCAAATGTTTATTGGTAAGAAAGCTAAGTTGTTGAATTAGGTGACTAAGCTGTTTTTGGAAATGCTCTATAAAATCACGTAATAAAAGAACGAGTCCAGTATCCATAACATCCTGAGTCGTCGCTCCCCAATGGAGGTATTCTCCTTGTTTATTTGGGACTTGTTGATGGAGTTGTTTAATCAAACCAACAATTGGAAATCCTTCTTTTTTAAAATCTTCCAGGTAATGCTTTAAATGAATAGCATGAGCACTAATGGAATGAACAATAGCATTTGAAGCCGTTTTAGGAATAATACCAAGATTACCTTGAACAAGCGCAAGGGCTTTTTCTACTTCTACATATTTTTTAATAAAAGAAGCTTCCGAAAATAATTGATCAATTTTATGGCTATTAAAATGATTCATCATAGATTGCTATTCATTCATTAGCATTTCACAATCTACCATTTTCATTTCTTTCATCAGCATCATGTTTTGTTTTTTATCAATTGGAATATCAATTACATGAACACCTCCTGCTTGCTGGGTTTCATTTAACAATTTACTAAATTCAGATGGATTATCTAAACGATGGCCATGTGCTCCGAAGCTCTCCGCATATTTAATCATATCCGGGTTTTTAAAATCCACTCCAAAGTGCTCATACCCACTTACCTTTTGTTTCATATCAATCATCCCTAATCCACTATCATTAAAAATACAAACAATCAAATTTATTCCCAATCGAACAGCTGTTTCTAACTCCTGACTATTCATCATAAAGCCTCCATCTCCGGTAACCACTACTACTTTTCGTTCTGGATAAACCAATTTCGCCGCAATTGCTGCTGGCAAACTAATTCCCATACTACCAAGTGCATGATCAATCAACATCGTATTCGGTTGATAAGCGCCATAATTTCGAGTAGCCCACATCATATGAACACCATTATCCAGGGAGAGAATATCTTTCTCATCCATAAATGTTCGCAAGGCTGTCATGATATAACCCGGATGTGCAGGGAATGAATCTATCGCATCCGCCTTATGAATACTTTTTTGCATCGCATCCGCTGCTTTAGACATGATGCTATGATTCCAATTATCATTTCGCGTGACTAGCCAATTAATTCCATTGAGCGCTGTTGCCATATCTCCAACGACTTGATGTTGCGGAAAATAATTGGGTGCGCCTTGTGCCGGATATGGATTGAGATGAATCACTGTTTTTTTCATACCCGGTTTCATCATGAATGTAGGTTTTTCCTGAATGTCATGTCCAACATTTAATATTACATCCGCTGCCATCACTGCACAATGGGTGTAATCTCCGGGCATGATTGAAGTGCCAACGTAAAGGTTCCCTTGTTCATTCGCAACACCTTTTCCCATCATGGTCGCTACAAAAGGAATTTGATTATCCTCAATTAATTTTCGTAATGCCTGAGCTACTTCTGGTCGATTGGCTCTGGCTCCACCGCCTACATATATTAGTGGACTTTTAGCTTCATTAATTAATTGTGCTGCTTTAGCAATACTTTCATTAGAAGGGATTGGATTATCGCCATGCATACAAGGCACCATCGGTCCTAATTCGGTATCCAGCATTACATCATCTGGCAATTCCAAATGAACGGGACCAAGTCGACCACTTAATGCAGTCATCATCGCCTGTCGAAGCTGTGCACCAAGCATAGCTCCTGAAGGCACGGTCGCAGCGTATTTGGTAATCGGCTTCATTATTTCTACAACATCAACTAATTGATATAAACCCATCTTGTTATCTCTCAACGCTTTTTGTCCAGTCAAAACCAGCATCGGCATACCGGCTAAATACGCATGTGCAACCGCTGTCGTTAAATTAGTAGCACCGGCGCCCAAGGTAGACATGGCAACTGCTAGTTTTCCGGTAAGTCTGCCATAAGCCGCAGCCATAAAACCAGCAGCCTGTTCATGGCGAGTTAAAATAAATTTTATCCTTCCATCTTTTTTAACGGCTTCCATAAAGTGTAAATTCTCATCTCCCGGAATTCCAAAAATATATTCTACACCTTCATTTGCTAAAGCGGATACAAGTTGATTGGCAGCATTCATGTATGATTGTTTTTAATATTTTTTAATAGGTTTCTTTACATCTCAGAGCTTCCTTGCTCTAAAATTTTCTGTGCGTCTTCATTAATAAAACTTGCTTTTGCCTGATCCATCTTATTCATGATCATGCGTCCTTTTTTCAAAATCATTTCAACCGCAGCGGCAGGTATCACAACGCCAGTTCTCCCTTTAGCAAATATATAATCTCCGGGAATGACGGTGATACCATCTAAACTAACAGGAACATTGATCAAATAAGGTTGTATTTCATTGCCGCCGGCTCTTACGGTTTCGCCTTTACAGTAACAAGCAAAATCGTAAGAATTTATTTCTTCATAATCTCTAAGCATGCCATCACAAATTACGCCTGCCATTTTGTGATTTTGGAGACGAGATAATTTTGTTCCTCCACCTAAAGAAGTATTAGGGTGATTATTGCTAGCAATCACCATAACTTTTCCTGCTGGATCTTCCTCCCCTATTGCTCTATAAAAAGCAGGGCCTAAACTGTGTTTTTCTTTATGCATAAAATCCTTTCGGACTGGTAAAAAACCAATAGTAAGAGCTGGGCCAAACAGCACTCGTTCTGCATCTGGCGAATCCAGGTTAATTATGTGAGAACGATGTGGAAACTCCATATTCATGGCATCTACTACATCGGCGACTCCTAATCCTTGTATTAATTCTTGCATCATATTATTGTTTATTTATTGCATAATCGGATTTTCTCCAACGTGAATTCTTATGTGTTTGCACAATACGATATCCCTCCGACTGGTGCTAAGACATCCATTCGGGCATAGATAAAATCCTTATTTTTTAATTAGAATTAACCAGAAAAAAGAATACTTTCAAAAAGTGACCACTAGTTTTTAGAAGGAATAAAAATCTCCTTCGCATTATATCCTATAACTCCATCCTTTCTCAGTTTACTCATGATATTGCTTACTGTTTGTCTGGACGTATTTGTCAGGTGCGCAATGTCCTGATGTGACAAGAGGTTTTTAGCTCTAATAACCCCTTCTTTTTCTTTGCCAAATTCTTCAATATATTTCAGCACAAACTCTCTAATTCTTGTTTCGCTATCTTTATATAACAAGTCTTCCAGATTGCGTTGTAGTTTTTTAATTTTAAGCCCTTGCAATTTCAAAAGCTGATTCTTCAATGAGCTGTATTTCTCCAACATCATTTTCATTTGATCAGCCTCCACAACGCAGACCACGCTATCTTCTAATAAAACCGCTTTCTCATTATTCTGTTCCTCTTTTTCAATATCCAAAAGGGTCAACTCTCCAAAAATATTTCCCATTTTCAAAACGGACCGGGTATGTTCATTATCTTTTGTTACAATTTTCAGCGTTCCGGTCTTTAAAAAGTAAACTACATTTTTGTCCGCTTTATCGAAATAGAGTGTTTCTCCTTTTTTGACATTTATCATATCAAACATATCACACATCTCCATAAGATTCCTTTTACCCATTTTGGCAAAAAGGTTGAAATCTTTCAGGAACCAGAATTTTGTAATATTTTTCATTTAAAACAAAGATAGACTTGTCATTGGAAGATAAAAGAAGAATCTTTCTTAGTTTGTCGTCTGAAGTAAGATGTTAAAAAATACTTCCTCTATTCTTTCTTCTTCTTTCTAATTTTTAAAATATTAGTCGCTTGAAAAGGTGGTACTTTTACTCCAAACTTTTCGTACACCATTTTCGGAATCCCTAAATCAGCGATAAACAATTCCGTTACTTTTGGTAAATGGAAGAGTATTTTCTTTGCTGCTGCCAGACTTAATACCTGATGTGCTTCAAAATGTGGCTTGATAGTGTCCCCCAGAAAACCAGTTGGAATGTCCAGAGAAATCCGGTGACAAGCACAAGTATTTGCCTTTTGCAATCTCCTTAGCAAATTTTCGCGCAAGGGCAGTTTTTGCGAAAACCCCAGATAGGCATCTACCCAAATATCGGGTTGATCTATCGCTTCTTTTTTAACACCAAAAGCAAGTGCTCGTTCTAACTGCCTTTTAGGTAAATCCTTATTGATCTCCGTAAAAACATCAAGATACACCTCATAGCCCCAACCTGCCAATCTCCTCGCTGCGACTAATCCTCCCCCACCATTATTTCCATTGCCGATCCCTATTAATATTTTAGCAGTAGGTTCTTTGATAGATTGTACAATTAGGTTTGCCAATTGTAAACCAGCATTTTCCATCATCAACTCAATCGGCAGGAAATAATTTTCAACAGCAAAATAATCTATTTCTTTAAATTGCTCTAATTCTAAAGCATCATCAATAGTTATATCAATTTCTGTGAATTTCATTTCGTCTAATGTTCTTTAAAGTGGATAACTTTACTTGCTTTAGCAACGGCTTCAGCAACTTTATCCGCAACCTCTTTATTTAATGCAGAAGGAATCACTTTTTCAGCAGATGGGTTTTCTACACAAGCTGCAATAGCAAAAGCAGCAGCCAATTTCATAATCGAAGTTATTCTGGGTGCTCGACTTTGCAAAGCGCCTTTAAATATCCCTGGGAATGCTAAAACGTTATTCACTTGATTGCTAAAATCTGATCGCCCCGTTGCCACCACTGCTGCGCCGCCTGCTTTAGCTTCATCAGGCATGATCTCAGGGGTAGGATTCGCCAAACCAAAAATTATAGCATCCTTTGCCATGGTTGCTACATCTTTTCGATCTATTAAATTAGCAACACTAACTCCAATAAATACATCCGCTCCGATCAATGCATCTTTTAAGGTTCCTGACATGTTTTCTCGATTAGTAAATTCCAATGCTGCTTTTTTAGCCTCATTTAAATCAGTCCTATCCTTGCTGATGATTCCTTTACTATCACAGATAATAATATTTTTCACAGCTCGACATTGGTCAGGTACTAAACTAATACAACTTAGTAAGCGAGCGATTGCATTTCCAGCAGCACCTGCACCATTGATCACAATATTTAAATCGTCCATCTCTTTCCCAACAACCTTAGCTGCATTTATTAAACCCGCTAAAGTTACGATTGCTGTTCCATGTTGGTCATCATGCATCACAGGAATTCCGATATCTTGAAGCGCATTTTCGATTTGAAAACTTCTGGGTGCCGAAATATCTTCCAGATTGACGCCTCCAAAAACAGGCGCTAATAGTTTTACGGTTCTGATAATTTCCTCCGGATCTTCGGTATCTAAGCAAATAGGGACTGCATCAATTCCTGCAAATTTTTTAAACAACATTGCCTTTCCCTCCATAACAGGAATCGCAGCTTTAGCTCCAATATTTCCCAATCCTAATACTGCTGTTCCATCAGAAATTACCGCTACGGTATTTCCTTTCATGGTTAAATCATAAACACGTTCTGGATTTCGATGAATTTCCATACAGGGTTCTGCTACGCCTGGAGAATATACCAATGAAAGATCATCCTTGGAATCTACTTCCATTTTATTAGTGATCGCTATTTTTCCTTTTAGTTTTTCGTGGAGTTTTACTGATTCTTTAAAGTAGTCCATTTTGTTTTTAGTGTGTTGGTTAAGTTATAAACCTCAATTAACCATTTTTTGAGTGTTTTGGTGTAATGTATTTCTACTTTTCATCAATAAACTTACTTCACACGACAGAATAAGATTTGTATAGGATGATTTATTAAAAAACGAAGATCTCCTTTTCCAACTTATTTATCTCCCTTCGTTTCTTTGATATAAATTTCTTTTAGTTCAAGATTTATTTTTCTTTCCCGTTCGAGAAATTTATCTGGGTTGGAACGGTAAGGTTCTTTTAAAAGAAAAATTTGACCTTTGGGGACGCCAGTTACACCAGCGACAAATACCTTGTGCATTATTTTTTCTTTTATAAAATAGTCAAACTCTTTTTTTACTATGGCAATCGGCAAGCCTGTACTCATACAAACTTTTTGGTAAGTCAATTTAAAATCAAAAGCTTTAAAAAGTTTTAAAATATCTTCAACGGTAAGAAAAGGTTCAGGTGACAAGTCAGGAATCAAAACCTCTTTGATCGGCTCTCTTAAAAAATAATGATACTTCATCTTACTATCAGAATGATAAGCAATCACTCCTAAACGATAGAGCAGACTCAACCTGTTTTTGGCATCTTTCAATTTTAGACCTGTAGATTCGGACAAGCCTTTAGCCGTGATTAAACCATCTGGTTGTTCTGGAAATAATTCTAAAAGTTCTTTATCTGTTAACTTATGTTGAGACTTAAGCGAACTATTTTCCTGATATTTATAGGCATAATAGATCAACAACCCTATTAGAATTGGAAATGCCACAATCAATAAAACGGGAATAATATCAGAATATCCTGCTAAAATCATGTTTTTAAATGGCGTCCTTTTTGTTAAATTATTGGTGATAAATAAACCTTGGGCTTTAAATATAGTCATTTAGTAAGAAGTATAAAATAACTAAAAGAAAACTCCAATGAAATCAATCTTACTTTTTCTTTTTTCTGTTCTTTTTTCTACTGCTTATACACAAATTGATTACTTCCCTCCCCTACAAGGCGATGAATGGGAAACGCTTTCTTTTGAAGATTTAGGTTGGTGTGATGAACAGCTCGATGCACTGCTCCAATTTCATGAGGATAATGGGACCAAAGCTTTTTTAGTTTTGAAAGATGGAAAAATTGTTATTGAGGAATATTTCCAAGGAATGGATATGAATACTAATCATCAATGGAATTCTGCAGGTAAAACAATAACGGCAATGCTTATCGGAATAGCAGAGGAAGATGGTTTGCTTAATATCGAAGACAAAACCTCCGATTATCTTGGAACAGGCTGGACATCCTTGCCTACTGAAAAAGAGGATCTAATCACGGTTCGTCATCAATTGACCATGACGACAGGAATGGATGATACGCAATTTGATTGCCTTGAACCTGCCTGTCTGACTTACCTCGCCGATGCAGGTACACGATGGTCCTATCATAATGGTCCCTACACGTTGTTAACTGATGTGATAGAAACCGCTTCTGGTAACACGCTAAATATTTTTGCTAATCTACATTTAAAACTTGGAACGGGAATGAACGGAGCATATGTTCCAGTAGGAGATAATAATGTATATTTTAGTACTGCAAGAAGTATGGCAAGAATGGGATTATTGATGTTGAATCAAGGGACTTGGGACAACACCGTTATTTTAGGCAATGACGATTATTTCAATGCGCTGATTACGACTTCTCAAAATATAAATGAAGGTTATGGATATTTATGGTGGTTGAATGGAACTTCTAGTTTTATGCTTCCAGGAAGTCAGGTTGTTTTCCCGGGTTCACTAACCAACAATGCCCCAAATGATCTTTATTCAGCATTAGGGAAAAATGGTCAATTTCTAGATGTCTTGCCTAGTGAAAATGTGGTCGTGGTTAGAATGGGTGAATCTCCGAATGGTGATTTAGTCCCAATTACTTTTCATAATGAAATGTGGGAATATATTTCAAATATTATTTGCACTTCTACACCAGTTGAAACTATTGAATCTACTAAAACAGAGGTTTTTCCGAATCCCTTTTCAGAAACATTAAATATCAATTCTGATCAGGAAATAAAAATGGTGGAAATCTATAACTCGATAGGACAGCTTGTTTTACAACAGCCTGAGACCAATCAAATTCTTACACATCATTTAGACACTGGAATTTATTTAATGGTACTTGAGGATAACAACGGTTTATCAATTGTTAAAAAAATTATTAAAAACTAAGCCGAATACCAAATCCTATGCTAAGCTTAGCTTTTCAATATCAACTGTAGGTTTGGTAACTTTCGAAAGCTGATATTCTAAGTCTGCGAGTGCATTTATAAAATAATTATACGCATCTAAAGGTGATTTGTACGGACTGAAATATTCATGTACCGTTCCATCACAACTTTCTTTAGTGCTCATATAGTAGAAGTGATCTGAAGTAGAAAGCATTCTCCAGTTTTCTAATAAAAGAATATCTCCAGAAGCTTTTACTTCCGCTTCCAAATCATATAATCTTCGAAGTGCTTCCTTCTGCATTGAATTTCCGTTCCAGGCTGAAAGATCTCGTTCTGTATCTGCCCAAGAGCTAAAGGCTCGGGAACTATATTCTCCACGTAGTGGATATTTTTTTATAACCTCAGAAGGTGTTTTAAAATTGAAATCAGGATGGCTTAATACATGCTGTGGCAAGTATTTCAAAAATTCAAAAATTCCCGTTTCTTCCCATTGATGTTCACCAAACGTTTCATAATCCATAAACAAATTGACGGTCTCCGCATTGCCAGCAAGTTGATGAGTCCAATTTGCAAATTTATCCGCTGTCAATGGATAATGTTCCCAATCAGATTTTGAAAATCGAAAGGCAATATCATCTGAAAGTTTATAATTTTTCAATAAGACAGGAAAGTCATATTGCTCTGGTGGATGGTGTACAAAATTTGCAGAATCAGCAGTCATATTTGAAGCGATTCCTTCTGCTATGATACCTTGATATCCTAAACCTTCTACGACTTTTGCCAGATCATTATTATAAATCAATTCCGTATTTCGAAAAACCTGTGGAGTCACTCCAAAGAATTTTTGAATTAGCTGCTCATGCTTCTCGACCTGCGCTTCAAATTCTTTTGCTGAAAAAACAGCTGCTAAAGAATGATGATACGTTTCCGCTAATACTTCTACACAACCCGTATCAATTAATTTTTTAAAGGAGTATAACACATCTGGTCGCCAAGCTTCCAACTGTTCCAATAATACTCCAGAAAAGGACATAGCTATTTTAAAATCGCCATTATACTTTTTAATAAGATCATAAAAAATTGCATTAGCTGGCAAATAACACTTTTCGGAAACCTTGTTAAGAATTTCTACATTTTTTGCAGTATCGAAGTAATTGTCTTCGTGTGCAATATCAAAAAAACTATAATTGCGAAGTCTGTTAGGTTGGTGAACTTGAAAGTAAAAACAAAGCGAAGTCATATGTTCTTTTTTATCGGGTTAATAAACAATGTGGTTATGGGTTATGGGTTATGGGTTATGGGTTATGTGGTTATGTGGTTATGTGGTTATGTGGTTATGTGGTTATGTGGTTATG
>CAYXQH010000141.1:0-11089 GCA_964467425.1 uncultured Saprospiraceae bacterium | reverse complement strand
ATTATAATTTGTTATTTCTATGCTTTTTTAACTAAATCCACGACTTCTTTTGCAATATTTTCGGCTGCATTCGGCATTCCCAGCTTTAAAATATTCTGCTCCAGCTTATTTTGCAGGCCAGAATCTTCTAAAACCTTTAAAGCTGTTGCAATCATTTTTTCCTTAACATCGACGTCTTTTACAAGGACTGCAGCCTCTTTTTCTACCAAAGACATGGCGTTCATCGTCTGATGATCTTCCGCCACATTTGGAGAAGGAATCAGTACTACAGCTTTTCCAACAATACACAATTCAGAGATTGTGGAAGCTCCTGCTCTACCAATGATGACATCCGCCATTTTAAGTGCAAAATCCATTCTGTCAATAAATGCCGTAATCTTTATATTTGGCAATTGTGCTGTTTCACATTTCAAATACTCCTCGATATATAATTTTCCTGCCTGCCACAACACCTGCACTTCAGGATGTTTTTTTAAAATTTCAAAACTAGCTCTCATTCCCTGATTAATCGACCTGGCTCCTAAACTTCCACCGACAATAACAATCGTCTTTTTATCAGGATCAAGCCCAAAATGTTTCAGCCCATCTTCTCTATTCACATTCAGATGAATAATATCTTTTCGTACTGGATTTCCAGTATAAACAATTCGATCTGCTGGAAAGAAACGCTCCATCTTATCGTAAGCCACACAGATTTTATTGACTTTTTTTGCTAATAATTTGTTCGTCAAACCTGCATAAGAGTTTTGTTCTTGTAATAAGCAAGGAACTCCTAATCTACTCGCCATTTCTAATGTTGGACCACTTGCAAAACCGCCAACACCTACTGCTACATCTGGTTTGAATCGCCGTACGATCCAAAATGCTTTCCAAATACTATGCATTAGTTTAAATGGAAATAGTAGATTCCGCCATGTCAATTTTCTTTGAAAACCGCTAATCCACAATCCTTTGATTGGGTAGCCTGCTTTGGGGACTTTCTCCATTTCAATTTTTCCTTTCGCCCCAACAAACAGTAGTTCAATATCCGGATTCGTTTTTTTCAGTTCATCTGCGATTGCAATCGCTGGAAAAACATGTCCACCTGAACCACCACCTGAAATAATAACTTTCATAATTTTTTGGCCGTTCTTTAATCCGTTTTTTCAATATATCGACTTACACTAAGTATCATTCCAAAGGCAATACTTGAAAAGAGAATCGATGTTCCTCCTTTACTCACCCAAGGTAGATTCAACCCGGTAACGGGGACTAAATCCACAGATACTGCGATATTAATCATTGCTTGCAAAGACACTAAAAATCCTAAACCTAAGACCAGCATGGCCCCAAAAGCTTTTGGACTTCTTGTTACTACTCTCACACATCTGAAGAATAACAAGACATATAATCCAATCAATGTAAATCCTCCAATCAATCCGTACTCCTCACAAATAATAGCATAAATAAAATCAGAATAAGGTGCCGGAAGATAATTCCGCATGACACTATTTCCTGGTCCTTCTCCTAAATAGCCTCCATTAGCGATGGCAATTTTAGCATGCTGAATCTGGTAACCACCTTCTGTATTTTCTCTAAACTCTCTCATCCGATTCACCCAGGTATCCGTTCTGATTACACTCAACTCCGGAAATAACTCTCCAATCGTTACCAGTACAGTAAATACCACCACTCCTAAAAACAACAGTAAGAAGATGTACTTAAAAGATACTCGCCCTAAAAACATCATTACCAGACAAGTGATAAATAACAACAAGGCAGTTGATAAATCCGACGGCGCGATTAAGCCAACGATAATCAATACCGGAACCACTATTGGAAGAAATGCACTCTGAAAATCTTTAATGTATTCTTGCTTTGCAGAAATCGCTCGTGCGACATAAATAATCAGTGCAAGTTTTGCAAAATCCGACGTTTGAAAAGTTATTCCAACAAATGGGACTTCCAACCAACGTCTGGCTTCATTTACTTCCACTCCAAATGCGATCGTATAGACCAACAATGGAATCGCTATCACCAACAAAACCGGTGCAACCTTAGAATACTGTGTATAATGCATCAGGTAACAGAGATAGGTAATGATAATCCCTGCAAAGACATAAAACATATGCTTCATCAGGTAGGACTCTGTAGCCCCACCTCTATACTTAAAGGCAGCATGCCCTGTGGCACTATATACCGCTAGTATTGAGAATATTGCAAGAACTGCAACAATCATCCATACGGCACGGTCGCCTTGTAACTCAGCATATAATCTATTACCTATTGACATGATCTAGGGTTCGTTGTTTATCTTTTTTGTTTTCTCATGGTCAAAGAACATTTCGGATCGCATTTAATTTTATAAATGTTTCTCCTTTTTTAACGTCAACTAAATTGATCGTTTTTATATTTTTCTAGCTGCGGCTCTAAATTGGTCGCCACGAGCTTCATAGTTTTCGAATAAATCAAAACTTGAACAGGCTGGAGATAATAAAATAACATCTCCACTTTCTGCAAATTTTGTAGCTACTAATACTGCTTCTTTTGCGCTTTTTGTCTCTTCGATATTTTCTATCATCGGTGAAAAGACTTCCAGTATTTTTGTATTATCAGCACCTAAACAAACAATCGCTTTCACTTTATCTTTTACCAGCTGTAGCACGGAGCTATAATCATTGCCCTTGTCTTTACCTCCCGCAACCCAAACAATGGGTTTTGTCATCGCATCCAGCGCATAAAATACTGCATCTACATTCGTGGCTTTGCTATCGTTGATATACTCCACTCCATTTGTAATGCAAACAGATTCCAATCGATGTGGCGCATTAACAAAGGTGTTTATGCCTTTTTGTATTTCAGCTTTTTCAAGCCCTAATAATAGCGCTGCTTTGATTGCACAAGTTGCATTAAACATATTGTGGTCGCCTTTCAAACTACAGTCTGACATTTCAAACTTTTCATCCTCTACAATCAATTGATCTCCATCTTTATGTACTCCATTTACTTCAATCAGATTCATTTCAGGGCTTTCATTTTTTAAAAAGGATAAAATATTTGAATCCTCTTTATTAAAAATAAAATGATCCTCTGCCTGTTGATTCAATATGATCCGAAATTTAGAAGCGATATACTTTTCCATTTTATACTCGTATCTGTCCAGATGATCTGGTGTGATATTGAGCAGAATGGAAACATCTGGTCGAAACGACTTAATTCCGTCGAGCTGAAAGCTACTCAGCTCCAATACATAATACTGGTGTAGTTCTTCGGTAAGTAATCGGGCGAAACTGTACCCTACATTTCCTCCTACCGCGACGTCAAGTTTCGCAGTTTTCAGCAAATGGTAAATCAGATTCGTTGTTGTTGTTTTCCCGTTACTACCTGTGATGGCCACAATGGTAGCATTCGTATGTTTGCTTGCAAATTCAATTTCGGAAATGACCGGAATGCCTGCTTTTTTTAGTCGGTGTATGAGGTCGACTTTATCAGGAATCCCTGGACTTTTAATGATTTCCGAAGCCTCAAAGATCTTTTTCTCTGAGTGTTTGTTTTCCTCGAAAGGAATATTGTTTTCTATAAGTTCTTTTTTGAAATTTTCTTTAATCGTTCCTTTGTCCGATACGAAAACTTCTTTATTTAATTGCTTCGCTAAAAGTGCTGCTCCTACTCCACTCTCTCCGGCACCAAGAATTACAATCCTTTCCACCATCTCCTTATCTGAATTTTAATGTTAGTATAGTTAATACTGCAAGTAAAATCCCGACGATCCAGAAACGAGTTACGATTTTTGATTCGTGAATTCCTTTCTTTTGATAATGATGATGCAAAGGTGACATCAGAAAAATCCTACGACCCTCACCGTATTTTCTTCTGGTGTATTTAAAATAACTTACTTGCATCATGACGGATAAACTTTCTACCAAAAATATTCCGCAGAGTATCGGTATCAATAATTCTTTTCGAATTAAGATGGCCAGTGCTGCGATGATCCCTCCGATCATCAGACTACCCGTATCTCCCATAAATATTTGAGCTGGATAAGAGTTATACCATAAAAACCCGATACAAGCCCCTACAAAACAGGCAGCAAATATTACCAGTTCATCTGCATTTGGCAAATACATAATATTCAAATATTCGGCAGCAACCGAGTTACTGGATACATAGGCTAACACACCTAATGTCGCTCCGGCTATTGCACTTACTCCTGTAGCTAAGCCATCTATTCCATCTGTCAAATTTGCTCCATTGGAAACTGCTGTTACAATTAAAATCACCACGGGTACAAAAATAATCCAGGCGAATTTTTCCCAGTTGTCTCCAACAAAAGGGACCATTCTTCCATAGTCCAATTTATTTCCTTTAAAAAAAGGCACATTTGTCAAAGTTGTTTTGACGTAGTACATTTTCACTTTTTCATTGTCGATTAATACAAAGTCTTCCTTGACAATATTACTTTCACTTAATACTCTATCTTCAAATTCAAGTGGTGTCATTCTCACTTGCACCTGATCACTCCACAACATCGTTAAGGCTACAATAATTCCAAGTCCGACCTGCCCGAGTATTTTAAACTTTCCACTTAAACCTTTTTTATCTTTTTTAAAGACCTTAATATAATCATCTGCAAATCCAACAATAGCCATCCAGGTCGTTGCGATCAACATCAAAAGGATGTAATCGTTTTCCAGATCACACATTAAAATAGTTGGGATCAAGATGGACATCATGATGATCACTCCTCCCATCGTTGGTGTTCCTTCTTTTTCTTTCTGTCCTTCCAATCCAAGGTCTCGAACGGTTTCTCCGACTTGTAATTTTTTAAGGTACTTGATGATCTTTCCACCAAACACCATAGAAATCAACAGCGAAATGATTATGGCTATACCTGCACGAAAGCTAATAAACCTATGCAGTCTTGCCCAGGTATAATCCAAGCTTTCCAAATATTGTAACAGGTCATAAATCATATGATCCTAGCTGTTTTATTTATGGCTCGTTTGCTATTGCAAGCGTGCATTTTATTTGTTATTAAGCATTCTGGCGGGATTTTTCTCATAGTTTCCGCCATTCTCAGTTCGTTATATAGAAAGCTGAAATAAACTATTTTAGTATTCATAAGGGATTCAAAGTTTAACAGCAGCAGTAGGAAAATCGGAAAGGAGTTCCAATATGGTACCTACTGCCCGCTGTTAATCGAATCTGAGAATGATAATAGTTCTTCGGCTTTGTCTGTTGTAAAGTTTAAAGATTATTCGTCTCACCAACCTTTTTAAAAACTAGTGGCACGAATGACAAAGCTTGATTCAATATTTATTCAGCCTAATTATTCAAATGTTCCAGCAAGACCTGTTTGTCATCGAAGGGATGTTTTACACCTTTGATATCCTGATATTTTTCATGGCCTTTTCCAGCGACTAGAATAATATCTCCAGGTTTTGCGAGTTTACAAGCAGTCTTTATTGCCTGTAATCGGTTCGTAATTGATAGAACCTTTTGGCTTGCGTAAGCCGGCACCCCTGCTTCCATTTCATTGATGATCGTTTCCGGATCTTCTGAGCGGGGGTTATCCGAGGTTAAGATAATGTGCGAAGAATATTCGCAGGCTTTTTGAGCCATCAGCGGTCGTTTTGTTTTGTCGCGATCGCCACCGCAACCAACTACTGTAATGACTTGTTCTTTTCCTCGTTTTAATTTTTCAATAGTGCTCAGGACTTTTTCCAGAGCATCCGGAGTGTGGGCGTAATCTACGATGGCTATTACATTTCGTTCTTTATTAAAAATGTAATCGAAGCGGCCTTCCGCAGATTTAAGTTCACTAAGCTTCGTCATGGTCTCTAGTTTTTCACCTCCTAATAATCTAGCGGTTGCATAAACTGCTAAAAGATTGTAGGCATTAAACTCGCCAATCAGTCGACTAAAAAACTCTTCGCCGTCCAACTCCAAGTGCAGGCCGGTCAAACCATTATCCAGCACTTTCGCTTTAAAATCAGTTAGTGTATGTAAACTATATTTACGTACACGGGCCTTGGTGTTTTGTACCATCATCATCCCCTTGCGATCGTCAATGTTTGTCAACGCAAATGCGGTTTTGGGCAAATCGTCGAAGAAGCGTTTCTTGGCATTTATATAAGCCTTAAAGGTTTTGTGATAGTCCAAATGATCGTGGGTAATATTCGAAAATACTCCTCCGACGAAAGACACACCTGCGATTCTTCTTTGCGCAATAGCATGGGAACTTACCTCCATAAAAACATAATCACAACCTGCATCTCTCATATCCGCTAATAAAGCATTCAATGAAATGGCGTCTGGTGTGGTGAATTCTGAAGGAAGTACTTTTCCACCAATTTTATTTTCAACAGTTGACAACAGACCAACTTTATAGCCCATTTTGGTATACAACTGATGTAGTAATGTAGCAGTGGTAGTTTTGCCGTTGGTTCCGGTAATACCTACTAATTGAACATCCTCGGATGGATGGTCATAAAAATTAGCGGCAGCTCGTCCAAGTGCTTCTGCACTATCGCGAACTTTTACAAAAGTTACCGAGCGGGCAATTTCGGTGGGTAGTGTTTCACAGATAATTACCTTTGCTCCTGCTGTTATAGCCTGATCAATATAGCGATGACCGTCGGTCTGTACACCTTTAACAGCGACAAAGCAGCCTCCCGGTTTCACTTTACGAGAATCAAATTGAATCTCGTTAATCGAAACCTTAGGATCACCGATGGTCTCGCTTATTGACAGGTTAGTTAGTATGTTTTCCAGGGACTTCACAGTGTTTCATAGTGTGAGGGTCTCACATAAAATTTCATAGTGATTAAAAAATAGTGTTTAAAAAGTGCCAAATTATGATCCGCTTTTAAGGATTCATATTAGCTAGTGTTTCAAAGTATGAGGAGCTTGCCTCATGTTTAATTTAGAACCCGCCTGCTCCGCATTCGGGCAGGTCTGGAATTTGGAATGTTGAATATTATTCCTCATTTCTCATTCTTAATTCCTCATTAATTTAGTGTCAATCTAATTGTTTGACCCTCTAATGGAGTCCCTGGTATAATTGATTGTTTCCTAACTCTTCCTACTCCGCTGACTAAGACTTTCATTTCTCGATTTTCTAAAATAAACATCGCATCACGAAGTCCCATTCCAACAACATTTGGTACGACATCCTCGCTAATAAAACGATTTTGAAGTGCCAGCGTATCCGTTTCTGAACTAATTATCGTCCAGTCGGATTCTGAATTATTTTCAAAACTCATATCGAGGTAATTCAAAACCTCTTCTAAATCTTCTTTTTGTCCAGCGTCAAAGTCCGGTAATTTATTTTTAGCTAAAACCGGTTTTTTATATTCGTTCAATGCTCGATGCACTTCATGTCTGGTCTCTACACATTTGTCCGCTATTTCTCTAAATATAGGTCCTGCTACTTCACCTCCATAAAAGCCATGCTCTTTTGGTTCGGTAATCACCACAATACAAGAATACACGGGGCGATCAGCAGGAAAAAATCCAGCGAAAGAAGCTTGATATTTAATATTTTTCTTTCGATTAAACTTTCTATAGTTTATTTGTGCGGTTCCGGTTTTACCAGCAAATTTATATTTATTGGTTTTCAACTTATAAGCCGTTCCGGATTCGACAACTCCCAACAAAAGCTCTTTTGCTTTTGATATCGTTTTCTGGGATGCAATTTTTCTCTTTACTACTGTTGGTTTAAAATTTTCAACAGCATGATCGAAGTGGCGAATTTCAGAAACCAAATAAGGCTTCATCATTTTACCATCATTAGCTACTGCATTATAAAAAGTCAATAACTGCAAAGGTGTAATTTGCACTTCATAGCCAATGGACATCCACGGTAAAGTAATCCCACTCCATTTATCTTCCTTACTATAAGGTGTTTTAATATATGGTGCAGCCTCTCCCTTTATTTCAATATTCGTCAGCATATGGAGGCGAAAATCTTTTAGTTTTTTGACAAATTTTTCATCACCGCCTTTGCGGTCACCATAATATTGCTGGACTAATTTGGCCATTCCGACATTAGAAGATATTTCAAAA
The DNA here is from genome assembly GCA_964467425.1 of uncultured Saprospiraceae bacterium. Taxonomy (GTDB): domain Bacteria; phylum Bacteroidota; class Bacteroidia; order Chitinophagales; family Saprospiraceae; genus JAHDHW01. The sequence continues at coordinate 3,043 of CAYXQH010000141.1, read as the reverse complement.
GCTCTGCGCACAGTAGTAGTATCAGTCTTGAAACTTTCAGGGGAAGAATCAAGCATTTCTTCTTCATAAAAAAGCGCTTTGCCATTTTGAATATCCATCGTATCATCCAGATCGATATATCCATCTTCCAACAAAGCCATAATGGTTGCCAACTTATAAGTGGACCCTGGCTCAGTGGATGCGCCTACTCCATAATTATAGATTTCAAAATAACCTTCATCTGCTTTTCCAATATTTGAAATCGCTTTTATAGCGCCGGTTTTCACATCCATTAATATTGCTGTCCCATGTTTTGCATTATGATATTTTACTCCTCGCATTAAAGCTTTATGCGTAATATCCTGCAAATTAATATCAATCGTGGTCACAATATCATCTCCTCTTCTTGGCTCAATCTCCGTCAAGTCTTCAATAGGAAGATAGGTATTGTTAGGTGCTCGAAACATTAACTTTTTGCCATCTTCACCAGCCAGGACATCATTAAAATATCCTTCCAGGCCAACTGGCTTATGTCCATCGCGAACATAACCAATGGTTCGAAAGCCAAGCTGTCTAAAAGGTCGCTCTCGTTTTGGTTTTGAGTCTACAATAAAACCTCCACGAAATTGTCCTTTATTAAAAAGCGGAAAACGTTGCATCATTTCTTTTTCGATGTAGGTCGCATTTCGCTTAATGACAATATTTCTAGCTCCACGATCTCTTTCTTCCGTTAAAAAATCTCTCATACCACCTACGGTATAAGCGTTATTAACATAGGTTGCCAGACAATGAGCTAAGGAATCAACATTTTCATTCCAATCCTCATCTGACATCCCGGTAGAATTAGGATCAAATCGTATTTCAAAGAACGGTAGTGAAGTGGCCATTAAGCTGCCATCTTCCGAAATTATATTTCCTCTCTCTGCTTCTACAGATTTTCTTTCAACGTATAAGCTTTTTCCTCTTTCTATCCACTTATCTCCTTGTAAAAGACCAATTCGAACCGTTTGTCCGAAAAGTATAAGCCCGAAAATCACCACTCCTATCAGTATTATGTATACCCGGATGAGTACTTCGTTTTTAATATCCATATCAATACCCCGGGCTAGGGTTCTTTTTCAATTATTATTTTATTCGGTCTTTTTTTATTTGGTTTCACACCAAGATCCTTCACAGATTCTATCACTTCTGATCGTTTTGCTTCGTAGGTAAATTCAGAAACTAAAGACATATACTTCCATCGCATTTGCTTAAGTTCTTTTTGCGCGGTTTGAATTTCTCTTACTTTCTTTTCTGAATAGTGTGCATTTGCTATATAAAGCATCGCCAAAAAACTAAGGAAACATACAAAGGGAAAATTTTTCAATACCAATTCGGCACTGATGCTCCCTAAAGCGGTGTAATCCTTTAATGTTTTTTTCTTTGCCATTTTTCAATTACTAAAATAAGTTTGAATCTTATTTTTATTTTTTCTCGGCGATCCGCATTTTTGCGCTTCTTGCTCGAGGATTTATTTTTATTTCATTTTCAGAAGGAAGAAATGCTTTCTTCGTTATCACTTTAAATGGTCTATCAATATTTCCATAAAAGTCTTTGATATACTCTCCTGTAAAATTTCCACTTTTAAAAAAGTTTTTCACTAATCGATCTTCCAGAGAGTGATAGGAAATAATTACTAAGCGTCCTCCAGGACTCAAGGCTTCTTTTGCTTCTTCCAGAAAAGTTTTTAGCGCGCCGATTTCATCATTCACTTCAATTCGTAATGCTTGAAAAACCTGAGCGAGGTATCGATTTCGATTTCCTCGAACCAAAGGATCAATCATTGTCAAAAAATCGCCTATTCTTTTTAGTGGTCTGGCGGATCGCTCTGAAACAATTAATTGAGCCAGAGATTTAGAGTTTCGAACCTCACCATATAAACTAAAGAGCTCTTGAAGACTATTCGCATCATACTCGTTTAGAATATCAGCAGCAGTTAGATCGCCTTGCTGATTCATTCGCATGTCAAGATCTGTATCAAAACGGAAAGAGAAACCACGGTTTGCAGCATCTAGCTGATGGGAAGAAACGCCCAGGTCAGCAAGGATTCCATCTACTTCTGGAAAATTATGTAGTCGGAGGAATCTTTTAAGATGTTTAAAGTTGTGGTGGATAAAGGTGAATCGCTCATTCTCAGTTACATTCGATAAAGTATCTTCATCCTGGTCGAAACCAAGTAAATGCCCTTTGGCACCTAGTTTTTGCAAAATCAGTCGGGAATGTCCTCCTCCACCATAGGTGGCATCAACATAAATCCCTTCTTCTTTTATATTTAAAGCTTCAATGCTTTCATTTAATAATACAGGATCATGATAGCTATCCATTTCTATTATCGTTGTCGTCATCATGATTCCCTGAGTTTTCCTCTGGGAAAAGATCATTCATATCAACTTGCCCCATGACCTCTTCTCCTAAATCGGAAAGGTTTTCTGGTTCTTCATCCATCAGGTTATTATATCTGGATTTAGACCAAATCTCTAATCGGTCATTAATTGCAAACAAGATCGCCTCCTTTTCAATTCCTGCATATTCCAATAGATTTTTAGACAGCAGGATGCGATCTGAAGCATCAGGGGTTAATTCGGTTGCTCCTCTGTAGAAGTAGCGAATGAACTTTCTGTTTTTCTGAACATAGGGGTTCAATTTCTTAACTCTTGCACTTAAAACATCCCAAACTTTTTTAGGATACAAGGTTAAACAAGGCTCAACACCACGATTGACTACAAATGCATGCTTGCTTCCGCCACCCAATTGCTTGAGCACCGATATTGGCATTCTCATCCTGCCTTTTGCGTCAATCTTGCATTCAAATTCTCCTAAGAGCTCTGGCATTTTACCTATTTTGATCAAAATTCGAGATAAATATACAACTTTTATCCACTTTTCGCCACAATTACCCACCAACAAAGCAAAAAAAGTTTTCCACATTGGAAACCAGGTCTACTTAGAACCTAACTGCTTTCATCAAATATTTTACAAAAAGGTATGATTTCATCATCAAATTAGTTAAAAATGCAAATTTTAG
>CAYXQH010000140.1:0-11125 GCA_964467425.1 uncultured Saprospiraceae bacterium | reverse complement strand
TCGGATTTAGAGTATCTTATTAAAACTAAAAAATATACTATTGCTTTTGATGGTGCTTTTTGTTGCCAATGCCTTTGCACAAAATCAATTGTCAAAAGGGGAAGCAGTAAAAATATTATTAGAAAAAAACTACGGAATAAAAGTTGCCAAAAACAATAAACTCGTAGCCGAAAATAATACCTCTAGAGAAGCCAATGGCTATCTGCCAACAGTCGATGCCAGTGCAGGAGCAAATGCAAACCTTGGAGGGTCTAATCAAAAGTTTAGCTCAGGAATGGAGGCTAGTGTAAGTAATGCTTTTACCTGGGGTGCTAATGCTTCACTCGGAGCGAATTACACGCTTTATAATAAGCAACGTGATGAACAAGTCAAGCAGCTCAAAGAATTGGTGAAATTATCAGACTTTGAAATACGCCAGACGATAGAATTAAATATGCTTCAATTGTTTAACGGATATTATGAAGTAGCGAGACTGACTCAAAATCTTAGCTTATTAAAAGAAACGATTGATCTCGGTCGACAACGATTAAAGCGAGCAGAATATCGTTACGAATACGGACAAGGACTTCGATTGGATATTTTGAATGCGCAGGTCGATATTCAACGAGATAGTATTAATTACCTAGTAGCACAACAACAATTATCTAACTCCAAGCGTAATCTTAATTTTATTATTGGGCAGGAAGTAAATATTGATTTTAATGTAGATACCTTAGTGAATTATGCACAAGATTTAACACTAGAGCAATTGCTTCAAGATGCTGAAACAAAAAATATAAATATTCATCTTGCAGATAAAAATCTACAAATTACGAATCAGGATTTAGCAATAATTGAAGCGGGTAAAAAACCGATTATCGGATCAAATGCCTCCTATGCCTGGAATTATTCTGATAATGCCGCAGAATCTTTTATTACTTCTTCCAACAGTAGAGGTTTTGCCTTAGGAGTAAATCTTGCCTGGAATATTTTCGATGGGGGTGCAAGAGATATTCAAAAACAAAATACACAAGTGGCTATTCAAAGCCAGCGAATACTAAGACAGCAATCGGTAGAAGAACTTCGAAGAGATGTTACCAACGCCTGGGAGTCCTATCAAAATGCACTCTTTATTTTAGAAGTAGAAAAAAACAGCCTGGAAATTAATCGGCTCAATTTTCAACGAACAGAAGACTTATTCAAATCTGCGCAAGCTTCTTCTATAGAGTTTCGACAAGCGCAGCTTAATTTACTCAATGCTGCGACCAGTTATAATACAGCGAAGTATGATGCCAAGGTGATTGAGATTCAGCTACTTCAACTAAGCGGCAAAATACTAGAGGAAGAATTTTAGTAAGGCTTTAGTATTTTGTTTTCCCGGATACTTTTTTCAGTAAAAGGCCATTTGAGGTTTTGACGTTAAAAAATACAAAAAAATTAGTAGAAAGAGCGACTCGCATAGTGAAGCCATTTGAGATGAAGAAGTATATTTTTATTTTATTAAAAATGGTTTAACGGTTCGAGTCGTGAGCGGGAAGCTTTTGGATTTTAGTCAAAAGATCTAAGGCCTAGATTTTTTGCTTCTTTTGCAGCAATGGCAAAAGAAGAATAGAATTTTTTAAAATAATTTTATAATAAGAAGAATCAAATGGATACCACTACCAAAAAACAAAGAAAAGCAAAACGAGCCGAGAAAATAAAAACACTCATTGCAGAAGTAGAACATATCATTACAGAAGCTCGGCAAGAAGAAAAACGTTTTGAAAAACAATTAAGCAAGGTTCATCCCGAGCATTTAAAAAGTGCAATCAACCTTATCCACTATCGCTCTTTACGATTACATGATATAAGCACCTTACAAAAACGCTTAGGAAACATTGGTCTTTCCAGATTAGAAAATCCTCAAATTAGTGTGCTGGCAAGTCTCAAAGCTACCAGATCTATTCTCAAAGCTTTTCTGGGTAAAACACCTGAAGGTATCCGAAGCCGTCTATCTTTTAAAAAAGCGAAGCGATTAGGTCGAAAACGAGTAAAAGCACTTTTAGGATATCGATCAAAGGGAAGACATACTCGAATCATGGTAACCATTCCAAGTATTGCTGCGGAGGATTACGAATTAGTAGAGAATATGATTGCAAATGGTATGAATTGCGCTCGCATCAATTGTGCACATGACAATGAAGCAGTCTGGTTGAAAATGATTGCCAATATTCGAAAAGCTTCAAAGAAATTACAAAAAAAATGTAAAGTGGCAATGGACTTGGGGGGACCCAAAATCAGAACCGGCGCTTTAGAACCGGGACCTAAAGTAATAAAGATTCGACCTAAAAAAGACAATAGAGGAAAAGTGATTGAGGAACTTGTTTTTATGATGGGGGAGAAGGTAGATAATGATTTAGCCTTTGTTCCGCTTTTAAATAAAAGCGGCGTTCAATTAGGATCTGGTACAAAATTGTATTTTTTAGATGCCAGACTTAAAAAGCGGAAATTAAAAGTTATTAAACACAAAGAAAATTACCTCAAAGTTAGTGTTAAGAAAACGGCTTATTTTGAAACAGGAATGGCTTTGTATTTTGATAAAGAACGAAAAGGAGAATATCTTACCGTGGGAGATTTACCCAATTTAGAAGTTCCTATTATTTTAAATACTGGAGATGAACTCCGAATTGATCGTAAGAAAATTGTTGGTGCTAATGCTCAATTCGATACTGCTGGAATTAAAACTAAAATTGCGCATATTTCATGTACTGCACCGGAGGTTTTTGATGAAGTTCAAATTGGTGAGCCGATTCGATTTGATGATGGAAAAATAAGTGGGACCATTAAAGGAATCACAGATGATTTTATTTTGATTCAGATTACGAAAGCCTTGGATCGTGGCGGAAAACTTAAAGCAGATAAAGGAATTAACTTACCACAAAGCAAACTTTCTGTTAGTGGACTTACGACTAAAGATAAAATTGATTTAAAATTTGTAGTACAACATGCCGATGTAGTGAATATGTCTTTTGTTAATTCTGCCGAAGATGTAAAAAAACTAATTACAGAACTTAAAGCTTTAGACGCAAAAGAAGCGCTCGGAGTTATTTTAAAAATAGAAACGCAAAAGGGCTTTAATCAATTGACAGAGATTATTTTAGAAGCGATGCAATTACCTTCAATTGGTGTGATGATCGCTCGTGGTGATTTGGCAATCGAAGTAGATTGGGCAAATATCGGGCGAGTCCAACAAGAAATTTTATCTATTTGTGAAGCTGCTCATATTACTGATGTCTGGGCAACCCAGGTTTTAGAAAGCCTTGCAAAAAACGGTATTCCTTCGCGTGCAGAAATTACAGATGTGATCAAAGCACAACAAGCAGATTGTGTGATGCTGAATAAGGGCCCCTATATTTTAGATGCGATAGCGTTTTTAGATGGTATTTTAAAGAACATGGAACCTTATCGGGATAAGAGTGTTCGATTGATTCCTGCGCTTTCTGAAGCTACACCAGAATGATTAATGAAAGATGAATAATTTAAAGAATAAGCTTCGGATTCAATTTTCCAAGGTACACGACATCAATTAATTCATCCGTTTCAATCCGGAATTCTTTTTTTAATAAACCCTCTTTTTCAAAACCACTTTTCCTGGCTACGGCAAGGCTGGCTAGATTATCGGGAGAAATGCGCAAAAATATTTTCATTATTTTTAGTTCTTCAAAGCAATAGCTTGTTGCAAGTTCAAGCGTTTTGGTCATCAAGCCTTTTCCTTCCTGTGCCTGGCTGATAAAGTAACCAAGCTCGCATTTAGGAACCCTCCAATCAATATTTTTAATATAGACCATTCCGATTAATTGTTCTTGATAATAAACGCCAAGAGGGAAAAGTTCTTTACGAGCAAGTTTTTCAAGAAGACTCTTTACATATCTTTTGGTATCTCGAAGCGTATTTGCATTGGATAAAGTGATTGGGAAATATCGTCGAAGATGATCCCTGTTTTGATCTATGAGTTGAAATAAGGCTTTATATTCTTTTCGATTTAGCGGGCGAATAGAATGTGATTCCATAGGTCGGGTCCGTATTTTGTGAAAACAAAAATAAGATTAATTATTAATTCCTAAACCCAAAAGCATTTCCAAGTTTAATTCCATAGAAGGTAGGCCATGTTTTTTTTGAAAATCTAAAAGAGCTGCCTTTGTTTTCGGATCAAGAATGTTATTTGCTTCTAGGTCGTAACCTAATTCGATGAGTTTTTCCTGTACCCGTTTGACAAGATCACTGGGGCAATAAGTGCCATTATTTATTTCGCTTGGAGAAGACCAGTTTCCCTTTTTTAATTTAAAATAACGCAATTCGTCCTCTTGAATAAGTGCCCCGTAACTTTGATTTGCATCATAAGGAATATCTGGAAAATCTTTTTTGTTGAGTTCAATAATTTTAGGAAACTCAGCGAGCTGATAGACTTCTAAGTTGATAATCGTGTCTTTATTATCAAAAGTAATCGTTCTATACTTTGCAGGGTGTTCAACAAGACAGATAGATAGGGCTGTTTCATTTTTAGCTCCCGCTTCTACTTGAGAGAAGTTTCCAATAACAAAATGTGTATAAGCTTCCCGTTCTAAAATATGTAGTACCGATATATCTCCTCCTGTAACTGTTTGTGGAATCGTATCCCAGCGAGGAGGACTTATTTTAAAAAAACGTTCTTCTGCCACGGGAATAGAATCATCCTCATGCGTCAATACATGAAAAGAATAACATTTTCCAGGTTCCCAATTTTGTGAATGGAAATCCAGTTGATCCTGCGCTTTTAGAATAAAGGTATGTAGTAGAAATATACAAAGCAGAAAAGATTTTAATCGCATACCTATTAGATGGACTTTTATAGCTAAAGGTTGCACTGGAATCAGCTTGATCAATTTTACATTTTTGTAAAACCAACAGATTCAACGGTCATTCCATCCCACCATTCTAAATAATAAACACCTGAAGGAAGATGCTTGACATTAAATGTTTCAAACCATTCAGAATGATAATGCGTTCGGGAGCTTTGATGTAATACTTCTCCGGATGTATTTATTAACCTGAAAAACACTTTAGATTGCGTTGAAATATTCCCAGTCAAATGAATTTGATCTGTCGCTGGATTCGGAAATAAAGACCAATTTTTTTCAGCAAGCAAAGGATTTGAAACAGGTGTCGTCAGAAGGGTGCTGTCCATAATGATATCCTCATCGCCTTCTTGATAATCTGCATAAATAAAATAACAAAGAAACATTTCATCATTCGTCGTAATACCTCTGGATACGGTAATCGGAGGATTGTTAGGGTTGTCATGATTGTTTAGTGTGTTGTCATAAAACCCTTCACTTTTTATAACAGAACCCGCAGGTATTTTTTGAATTTGTTGAAACGTATAATATTTCTGCCAGTGAAAATCCCAATGCGGAATATCTATTAAAGGTATGGAGTCGCCGGAAGGAGATTCAAACCAAACTCGGTAAGATTTTCCGAGCCAATGCATATGCGGACATATCGTTATCAATGACATATCCGTAGCTAAAGGAAGTGTCTGCTGATGAAAGGATACGACTTCATTTGCAGGAATTACGAGTGGACCATCAAGCATTACCGGAGGAGAGTCATTAAGTAACCAATTTGTTTTTACTGGTCGAACTTCATTAGGATTATTAACGAATGTCAAATTTATTTTAGTAGAATCAATTAATCCTATTCCTCCTGGGCCATAATGCACTTCAATTACAAACTCTGCTTCTGGTGGAATCATGATTCCCCAGTTTTCAGGATATCTGGCAATATTTCCGCCCGGAGCCCAGGCATTTATGTAATAATCATTCGTTGGCCATCCTGTCGAAGAATTAAATCCTGGAAGCGGATCTGTCTGGTCATAGGCTAGAGAATTTCCGGATAGGTCGTAAAATAAATCAGCATGATGTACGACTTGTTCTAAACCAGGAATGACTTCTAGTTTGCTGATATAAACAGGTTCATTAAACGGGTTCTCAATCACAAACCATCGATACTCATCAATATTTGATTGAAGCGTATATGGTTCAATAGCTACTACATAATCAATTTCTTCTAAGAGTGATCCGGTTGGATGGAAAGTCGGAGGATCCGGTTCAAAACTTTCATCTCCATAGGGCAGGCCATCAAGAATCCAATCGTGGATCAGATCAATTTCAGCTTGATCGAGATAAGCCTCTCCAACAAAGTGCCGGTATTCTGGATCAGCAGGCCAGGGAGGCATAGAGCGTTCTTCGGTAACGTGATGAATTTGCTCCGAATAAAACGTAGCATCCTGATAAGACATTAATGGGAATGGTGCAATACCACCATCATGATGACAGGAAGAACAATTATCGTAAATAATAGGGGCAATATGCTCTGCCCAAAAAACATCCTGTGCACTTAATGAAAAATAAGATACAAAAAGAAAAAAGGGGAGTAGTTGGACTTTTTTCATGACGGGTAAGCTTTTGTTCAACCCATCCAAGATACAAAAATATACTCGTCTTTTATTGCGAAGACGAGCATAAGCAGTATTTTATTCTATTCTTCTTTTGTTCCAATCGGACAAACGTTTCCTTTAGTCGCTGCTATTAAATCTGCTGGAGCTAATTTTACAAATAAACCTCTGGTACCAGCATTCAAATATACAGTATCTATGTTTTTGACAGATTCGGAAATATAGGCTGGAAATCTTTTTTTCATTCCAAGTGGAGAGCAACCTCCTCTGACATAACCGGTTAGTCTCAATAATTCTTTTACAGGAACTAGGGTGATTTTTTTATTTTTAGAAGCAACAGCCAAAGCTTTAAGATCCAGACTTTCATCCCCAGGAAGAACAGCGACAAGGGGGCCTGTACGATCTCCTTTCGCAACGAGGGTTTTATACACCTCTTCAACTTTTAACTTATTTGCTTCTGCAATTTTATCTACGGAAAGATTATTAGGATCGTATTGGTACTCTAATGTTTCGTAGCTGATCTTTCGCTTATCCAGCGACCTTAATGCATTCGTCTTTTTCATGTGTTTAAAATTATTCCGCAAAAGTAGCAAAACTATTTTAGAAAAAGTGCAAATGAAAAACCCGCCTTGAATATTGGAGAAATTATCAAAGCGGGTTTTATTGGTGTAGTTAAGTACGTTTGGTGCTATAGGAATTAGCACTAGTACAAAAGTATTGAATGATTCACGTTTGGTCAATAACCTATGCGGGGTATTTTAACTTTTAAAGAAAAATAAATATTACGAAATTATATGTGAAAAATGCAAGTGAATTGCTTTATAAGAAAGAAGTTGTGGAGCCTACGGGAGTCGAACCCGTGACCTCTTGACTGCCAGTCAAACGCTCTAGCCAACTGAGCTAAGGCCCCGTATAGTACGAATTTACAATATAAAAATGAAAAATAAAAAACCCGAATAAGCAAGCTTATCCGGGTTTTGTTTATCATCAAATAGCTATTTACTCTCTAGCTAAAATTCTGATTGAACCAGTTCTTCGGTCACCAAGACCATCACCCTGGAAGTTCATTCGACTTTCGTCAATTCCTCCAGCTTTTAAGTAATTATAAATGGCTCGGGCACGATCGTCATCTAAAGAGACTTCTTTATTGCCTGATCCAGATTCATTACTGGTTAGATAACCATATATGTCGACTCTGGCATTTGGATATTCTTTTAATACTGCAATAGCATCATCCAACTCTTTCTTCGCTGCTGAGTTCAGTCTGGAAGAATTACGGGAGAATGTTACACCGGCAGCTTCGAAATTACCACTAGGGTAGGAGCTATCAAATCCTGCAAGATGATTGGCCATTAAGAATCCTAAAGATCCATTTCTGAAACCCATTCCTTGTCCGTCTTTGCCATATGGCACAGGATCCGGATCTGGAGTTTCGATTACCTCTTCAATCGGATCGTCTTTTTCGACTGGAGGAGGAGGAGTTGTATTACAAGCATATTTGCTTAATAGCCACCATAGTAGTAATGCTAATAATGCGAGTGCAAGTAACCACCATATCCATTTCATACATCCTCCGGCTTTTTCCTCTTCGACATAAGTTGTGGCAGCCGCTTGGGCAACAGGTTTTTCTTTTTTCGGTACAGCAGCTAAGGCGGCCAATCGAGCTTTTTCTGCTTTGGCTTCTTTTTCTGCTTTTATTCTAGCAGCATCTGCTTCGGCAGCAGCTTTCGCTTTTGCATCAGCAGCAGCTTTTGCAGCAGCGGCAGCGGCAAGTGCAGCAGCAGCGGCTTTCTCTTCTTCCATTTTTAAGCGTAGTGTTTCAGCTTCAGCGTCTGCTTTCGCTTTTGCTTCAGCAGCAAGACGAGCTTCCTCATCGGCTTTCGCTTTTGCGGCTGCTTCGGCATCTGCTTTTGCTTTTGCATCAGCAGCAGCTTTTGCAGCGGCGGCGGCGGCAAGTGCAGCAGCAGCGGCTTTCTCTTCTTCCATTTTTAAACGAAGTGCTTCAGCTTCTGCATCAGCTTTCGCTTTTGCTTCGGCAGCAAGACGAGCTTCTTCTGCTTTCGCTTTTGCAGCATCCTCTTCAGCTGCTAATCGTAGCATTCCTGCTGACATCATAGTTCCGCCAACGACTGCAGAACCGATTCCAATAGGAGAATCATCTCCTTGAATCCATTTATAATCTGCAAGCATAGCAGCTTCATTGTCATAATAACAACTTCGAGCTATTTCCTGATGATTTCCAGCTTTAAGTGCGAAGTAATGATATTTGTCATTAAGCGCAGTCCCGGTTGACCATCTTTTATCAATAGGAGCATTCTTTAAAACAGATTGTATACCATTGTCACGTGCACTAGTCTGTGTATAACCTTCAGATCTTAATAATGTCTTACCGTCCGATGGTCTGTTAAAAGAGAAATAATGCTCACCATTTTCTTCATGAGTAAATGTATGGAATCCATTTTCTCCAGCGTAAGCTTCACATTTGAGGTAATCGTCAACAACAGCTTCTTCTTTTGGAGGAGCCGCAGCAGCAACAGGTTCTGGAGCAAACATTTTACCAGTCAAAGCAAACGCTGCTAGCATTACTGCTTCGTCTTCAGAATAACAACTACGAGCGATCTCCTGATGGTTTCCAGCTTTTAATGCATAGTAGTGATACTTACCATTCAGCGCAGTATCTTTTTTCCAACGCTCTTCGAGAGGTGCATTCTTTTCAACAGAAGCTATTCCATTATCTCTTGCTGCTTCAGTAGTATAACCTTCTGATCTAAGCAATACATTTCCTGCATCATCATTATAGGAGAAGTAATACTCTTTACTTGCTTCGTCCTGGAATTTATGGAAGCCAGGTCCGTCCGCTTTGTATCGTTCACATGGTAAATAGTCATCTACAGCCGCTTCTGATTTAGCAGCAGCAGGAGCAGCACCTACCATTGTCGCACCGACACATTGTATAAGAGCCATTGCTGCCTTCATGTCTTCTTCTGTATTATAGAAAAGACTACTTCGAGCAATGTTTTTACCTTCATCGTTTTGAATATAGAAATACGTTTTTCCATTTTTGGTTGAACGGATATCGTATTTGGCATCTTTAGGTCCATGCTGAAGTACGGATTTGATTCCTGCTTCCATGTCTTCTTGCGTAGCAAAACCTCTTACATCACCATTAATCAAAACGGCTTTTCCATCTTTGTCTTTAAAAACGAAATAGAATTTTTTATTTCCTCCACTTTGGAAAGTATCGTATGTAATATTATTACAAAGGTATGGTTGATTTTGAAGGATGTAAGTTCTTTCAGCTGCAGGCTTTTTAGCTTTAGCAGCTTTCTTTCTTCTTCGCGTACCTCCTGTATTAGTCAGCCAGTAGATCGCTTTTTCCATATCTTTCTTACTCTCAAACCATCGACTTGTAGCAATCTCTTGTTTATTACCAGCAAGAAGATTGAAGTAGTGCATTCCATTTGGATGCTGCATTCTTACATATCTCGCTTCTTTCTTTACATTGTTTTTTACAGACTTAATGCCTTTATCCCTACCCGCTTCTGTAGTGTAATCTTCACTGATTAGAATTGGGTTACCTTCCTGGTTGACGGAAAAGTAATGAGCTCCATCTTGTTCAAAAGGATCATATCCAAATTCTGTCCCAGCAATATTATCTTCATAAAAACCGAGTGGTTTATAATCTTTATATAAGGCACCACTAGCTGCAACATTTGCACTTACTAACCCAGCAGCAGTCAATTGATCTTGAGATCCATTACCTCCAGATAGAAGAATAGCAATAGCACTGTCTACTTGTCCTTCGGAGTCAAACCAGCGACTAGTTGCAATTTCCTGGTGGTTTCCAGCTTTTAAATTAAAATAATGTTTTCCGTTTTTATGGACTTGCTTTTGATATCGAGCATCGATTGGTAGATTTTTCGTTACAGAAGCAATCCCATTATCACGGGATTTGTCAGAGGAGTAACCTTCGCTAATTAAAATTACTTTGTTAGCAAGATTATAAGTAAAGTAGAATTCTCCATCGCCTTTATCAGCATCAAACTGATCAAATCCATTTTCTGTTCCTACAATTCTTTCTTCATAATAGGCTAATGGTTTGTAATCATCAGTTCCGCCTTTACCTTTCTTATCACCACCACCTTTTGTAGTAGTAGCAGTAGGTTCGGCTTTGGCTCCTTCTTGATCGGCAGCTTTAGAGGTCGCATTTGGACCATCAGAAATGAAACCAGAAATCGCATTATCTAGAGCTCCTTCCGAATCAAATTTTACGCTTCGTCCTATTTCCTGACCGTTTCCAGCCTTTAAAATAAAGAAGTGTTTTCCATCTCCGTCAATACTTTTTTCATATCTGGCGTCATTGCCTGAATTATTGATGACAGAGCGAATACCATTAAAACAGGTGTCCTTATCATTATAGGATTGACTGTTTAAAAGCACATCATTGCTTTCGGATAAGAATTGAAAATAGAAGAGATTATCCTTTTTTCGTCTAAATGCACGATATCTCATAGTTAAAGTTAAATTGTTAAAAAATGATATTTATTCGTTAGATAGAAGCCAATATAAAGATAAAAATTAGAATTTTATGGTGATCTATGATAGAAAATCTATATTTAAAGACGTATTTAATTTTGTATTTGTCACAAAAAAAGAAAGTAAAAAGCGATATTT
>CAYXQH010000139.1:0-11172 GCA_964467425.1 uncultured Saprospiraceae bacterium | reverse complement strand
ACCACCGATTACCATTGAAATAGGAAAACCTAAAAACCACATCGAGGTGATCAGTCCTGCCTGATTAGCGGTTAGTTCTAATTCCGTTTTAAGTTGATCTAAAATACCTGCTGCTATTGCAAATGAAAATGCAGTCGTGATCAAAGCAAAGCAACTACCGTAAAAAAGCCTCTTGTCATTTATCATAATTCTTGTTTTTCGTTTTGTTTTTCTAAACTAATAAATATTCTCTTCTTTACAAAATGCGTATTTATTGAACGGGTTTTATTTCTCTAATTTTAATATTTCGATACCAAACGGGATCTCTGTGATCCTGTAATGCAATATGACCTTTTCGAGCTTTTCCAAAATCTTCCATGTCTTTAAATTTACTATTGGCAATCATCTCTGCCCATTCCTCTGTGAACATTTCATACTCGACGACTTTTCTTCCATTAAGCCAATGTTCGACTTTTCCATTATTAATTAATAGCCTTGCGTGATTCCATTGTCCGGCAGGTTTTACGGTTGGATATTTACATTCGATCATATCGTACAAGTCACCAGCGCGATGCGTTTCGATTTTAGCATCCGGATGACAGGTATTATCAAGCACTTGCATTTCCGGACCAGTTAACCATACGAATTGATATTTTTCGTCTTCGACGACATTGAAAATGATACCACTATTTCCACAGTTGCCAATTTTCCATTCCAGGCTTAGTTCATAATTTTCATACATTTTATCAGTGATGATATCGCCACCGTCTTTAGCTGCCCATGTGCCATCCGCTTTTTGTTGTGCATCTAAATGAATGGCGTTGTCTTTAATGATCCAGCTAGATCCGATTGTTTTTTTGTTGAAATTCCGCCAACCTTTTGTGGATGTTCCATCGAATAATAATTCCCAACCACTTGCTTTTTCAGCAGCACTAAGGGTGTTGAGTGCAGCTGGAGCAGGAGCACTTGTTTGAAAGCCAGCTTGTCCCTGAGGGATTTGATTCATCGTATACCAGGCTTCTGTTGTCCAAAGTTCGTGATTATTAGCACTGATGAAAGGTGTATTTAGTTTTATGTAAACCATATAGTTTTCTTTCATCCCATCTAGTTCTAAAAATACTTTTTTACGATCTTCAGAAACATTGACCGAACGAATATTTAATTCTTGTTCATCCAGTTTTGGGCCACCGTAATTTGCTGTAGGTTTATAATACCATTGCTTCGCTAAATAATCTGCTTTGTTCCAACCGTCGTTTGGTCGAAGCGGCTCTGTAAATTCAATTTCAACACCATTTGATTTTGCACGAATAGCAAGCATTTCAAAAGTCGTTTCTCCATTATGTTTTAATCGCTGAAGACCGTACCAGAGTCGACCATCATGTACCCAGTTTCCGCTTGAACCAATGCCACCAACGTATAATCCACCGTCAGGTCCCCAGATGATTCTGTTGACGCCGGCTTCCATTCCTTGCGTAAATCGGAACAGGCAACCTTGATAATTGCCATTTACTTTTTCTACAAAAACTCTTTTGATTCCACCATTGGTAACTTCGCCATGGATCATTTGACCTTGATAGACGCCGTCGTTAATATACATCGGAGTACTTGGGGAGTTACCAATTTCATCCTGTGGTAACCAGACAACCGGAAGGTTTTCTTTCATCCCTTCGGTTCCTTCAAAATCTACGGATCGTGATCCATACCAACCGCCTTCTTTGATGTGGACGATTTTGGAAGCAGGTAACCAGTCTCCTTGATTATCTGCAACAAAGATTTCATTGTCAACACCTAAGCCAATGCCATTTGGTGTTCGAAGACCTGAAGCAATAAGTTCCATGCTGCCATCCGCTTTAGATATTTTAACCACTTTCCCTCGGTCTTGAATTTGAGGTTGTGTACTTGCTCCACCGGGATTGATCGCGGTAGCTAAAGTGCCATAGAAATAGCCTTCTTTATAAACGAGACCAAAGGCAAATTCATGAAAGTTTGCAGATACTTTCCAGGCATTGGAAACGGTTTGATATTCATCAATAATGTCATCACCGTCGGTATCAACTAGTTTTGTGAGTTCTTGTTTTTGTAAAATATAAATTTCATCATCGACTACTTTTAAACCCAAAGGCTCTGCCAAACCTGCACCGATTTCTTTATAGGTGATTTTTTCAGGATCTCCGGTTTGTACACCGTCTAAGATATAGACTGCTCCATTTGGATCCCAGGTACAAACAACGAGGCGACCATCTGATAGAAAGTCCATACCTCCAACCCTTGGTGTGAATAGAGGAGGACGTGCCTGGCTTAGGTTGTAGCTCGGATGGACGGCATTTAATGCTGCACCATCTCCGGGGATTTTAGATCCTCTTTGGAAGACGTTAGCTAGTGCGCTACTCGGTTTATCGTTTTTATTATAAACAAAAACATTATCAGGTACTTTTTGATATTCTCCTCCTAAGCGCCATTGAAGAGAAAAGCCTTTTCCTCCATAACCCTGGAAATATTCCATTTTAAATTTATGGTATCCTTTTGCTAATGCGATTTCGCCATCTTTCGGTTCAGCACCATGAAGACCATCGTGGTCTATGACGACTTTGTCATCAATCGTGAGTCTTGAACCATCATCGCTAATTAAACGGAATTTATAATTAGCATCATTCTTAATGTTTAAATAACCATTTGCGATGATCGCAAAATTACTTTCCAGCGCTTTAAGATCATTCCCATCTGCATTGATGTGTGGAACGACTCCGGAATAAATTGGTTTTATATCATCTCTAAGATCGGCTAGTTTTTTAATATCTGTATCGTAAACAAAAACATCGAAAACAACACCAGGTAAGAAGTCGTTTTCTACGATATCTTTTTGACCATAAACATAATCCAAATCTTCTGGCGCTTCTGCTTCCAAAGCTGCTAATTGTGCTTCCTCTTCCTGATCAAGCTCCATGATATAAGTAACCATTTCTCTGATGGTGGCATCTGGTAAATTTGGATGGGCACTCATTACCTGCGAACCCCAAACTCCGTATCCTCCGTTCTTTACTTTTGCAGAAAGTAAAGCTATGTTTTGTTCATTGTTTAAGTATTTTTTAGCGATATCGTTATAAGCAGGGCCGATGGTTTTGCGGAATGTGTTATGACAAGATTTACAATCACTTCTAGCAATGAGTCTTTGACCTAAGGGGGATTGTTCTTCGTCTTCGTCTGCTTTTTTATTTGGATCAGCAATCAAAGGTCGTTTAGCAAAATTTGAAGCGAAGCGTGTTGAGCCATTTGAATTTAGAATGAGCTTTCCTTCTATATCTATTCCTTTTACGTCTTTATAATTTCTAGGGCTTTCTTTTTTGATTTGAAAATCTCCATCTGTTTCAATTTTCTCCTTTGCAATAATGGAACTTACGATGGTTGTAAAAGCGATTTGGCTACCATCAGGAACGTCTGAAGTGGTGAAGGTTCTTTCAAAACCGGTTAAACTATTTTGTGCATCAAAGTATTCTGGCTGTTCTATAATTTTCGCGGTTTTACCATTCCAGCTTAGTTCATAGATCAGTTGAGCATGACCTTTTGAATACCGATGTCCTTTGTATTGAAAATTAGGTTTTATTTCCTGCCCATTTTCGATGATAATCCAGGGGTTCTCTAAACTACCTACGATATAAGCATCGCCAACAGCGGTTGGTTGAGGACCATGAGCAGTGGTGTAAACTGCGCCATCGAACTCCACTAGCCCTTTCCAGGCTTTATACAATGCTCCGGTTTGTGTGCTATATGCTGCCCAAAGATTATCATTTAGTGCGAAGGTGATCATTCTTGGGTTTACATCAAGTACAGATCTGAAAACCCATGGATTTGCAGGTCGTTCAATTTGATCTCCAGATGAATTACTGCCACTATTTTGACAGCCCGGGGAAAATAAGAGGACTAAAAGGAGAAAGCTGAAAATTTTTAATAGGGTTTTCATATGTATAGTATGAGTTGAAAAATAAGTTTGGCAATGTTCTCTTACGCTTAAAAATTAAATTAAACTACGAAAAAAAATATTTAGGGAACATTTTTAGAGCAAATGATTGATTATTAATTTATGGTTTGGCCTTTTCGGGGATTGAATTCCAAATAGTTGATCATGACGACTTGCTTATCTTTTTCTTTATTTTTTTTGAATACGAAATACAAATCATGAAAACCATTTGCATTAGAAAATGTGATTTCTTTTGTTCCGTCTTTTGCAAACTCAGCAATTTCTGTTTTTCCAATAAGTGTTCCGTCAGGCTTGTCTAATCTGAGTTCTATAATTCCTCCGGTTTCAAAATCTTTCCGCATATTATAACCAAGGGTGATGGAGGCTAAATCAGTAAGGTCAATATTTTTATAAAGTAAATAATTGCCATCGAATATATCTTTCGCTCTCCAATCTGTTAGAATATCTTCACTTGCTTCGTCAAAGTCTTCTCCTTCAATTTTATGATACCTAAGGTTGATTTGACTTCTACTGGTAATCGGTTTAATAGATTCATTTCCCTGGTCGGTATAACTTGCCATTAGCACGTATTGCCCTTTGTTTTCTTTTTTGATATGGTCAGTAGTAACGAAATTTCCAGATGCTGGATATTTTGAATCAACTTTTTTCTGACCAGATAATCCAAGGATATATTCTGCAATAATAGTAGCTTGTTCAGGAGCGATTTGTGGATGAGCTGACATCACTGTTTCTCCCCAGTTTCCACCACCACCCTTGATTATTTTTCCAGATAAAAAGGTAGCTGCATTTTTATCCTTGGCGTATCTTTCTGCAATTTGAAGATAAGTAGGGCCATTGATTTTTTCATCAATAGCATGACAACTTTTACAATCAGAGCCATCAATTAATCGTTTGCCCATTGGGTCGCTGACGTTGACGGATGTTTGTGTTTGATGCCCTTGCGCGATCTGCGTGACATCATAACCTTCTGCGAGATAATCAAAAGAAACAGTAATGTTTTCTGGAGATAAAGAACCGTCCTCCGTATTGCCATCTTCCGTGTCATTTGCTATCACTTGATATTCTAATTCGCGATTATCCCAATAAAAAGTCTGATTACCTTTTAGCTTCCAACTGACTTCAGGGGGCTCGTTTCCTACATGAATTTCTTGCTTGACTGTAGATTTTTGTCCTTCATCGTCAGTAATGGTTAAGCTCACCTGATAGATGCCAGGGTTTTCAAAAGTATGCCTTGGGAATCCGGTATTATTTTTTTCGGAGTCATCTCCAAAATCCCATTCATAGCTTAGCGGGTCTTCATCGAAATCATATGAATCTTCTGCAGAAAAAATCAAAGTAAGCGGTGCACCACCAACGGTTTTTTCCGTTTTAATTTTAGCAACAGGTTTTCGATTTCCTCGAATAAAATCAATCCGAACCAGTCGAGCATCTAAGTTTTCAGCAAACCATTTATTTCCATATTCTAACATGTATAGCTTTCCATCTTTTCCAAATAACATATCCATTGGACGAGAGAAAGTAGTATTTTGCATAAATGGTTCTACTTTTATTAAGTCTCCAGACTCATCAAACGAAAGCAGGAACATCCAGTGTCGCATCCATTCATAAGCGATGAGTTTTCCATCAAAGTATGCTGGAAATTTATCTTCTCCTTCAAATTGATCAGCATAATAAACCGGACCTGCCATTGGGTTTTTACCTCCTGTTTCGACCCATGGAAATTCTTTGGATTTATCATAAGAATACCAAACGACTGATTTGTTGGTATTAGGAAGTTCTTTAGGACCGGTGTTGTTTGGAGAATCATTAATTGGGCTTTCTGGATTGAAAAGCTCACCTGATTCTTTAGTAGTAAAATTATAATCGAAATATTGTTGATTATTTCCTCTGAAATATGGCCAGCCCCAATAGCCTGGATGCTTTGCCTGATTGATTTCATCGATCCCTTTTGGACCTCGTACTTCTCCATCTTCTCCAGCATCCGGACCAACATCTCCCCAGTATAAATATTTCGTTTTTGAATCGATACTAAATCGAAAAGGATTCCGACAGCCTTTTACATAAATTTCTGGTTTGGTGTTTTCCGTTCCAACTGCAAATAGATTTCCTTCTGGAATAGTGTAGCTGCCATCAGCCTGAGGTGTGATTCGGAGTATTCCACCACGAAGGTCATTCATATTGCCAGAAGAACGTTGAGCATCCCAGGCGGATCGACCATTTCGTTCATCAATAGGTGCATATCCATCTGATTCAAATGGATTGGTATCGTCACCAACACCGATCCACAGATTTCCGTCCGGACCAAATTCAATGGAGCCACCTGAATGGCAACATTCATCTCTTTGAACTGGAATTTCTATCACTACTTTTTCCGTGTCATAGAACAAGCTGTCATTGTCGAAAACAAATCTGGAAACATGTTGGACTGGTTTTTCACCAACAGGTGAATAAAAAAGATAAAGCCATTTATTGTCTTTGAAATTTGGATCAAGCGTAATGCCGAGAAGACCATCTTCGAATTCAGTATGAACAGGGAATTCGGTAATCCGTTGTAGAATTTCAGTTTCCGGATCATAGAGTTTAATGGCACCTTTTCTTTCTACGAAAATAATTCTACCATCAGGAAGAATGTCCAACTCCATGGGTTCATTTAAATTCTGCGCAAGCACCGTTTTTACAAACCTGTTTTCAGCAGGGACACGGTGGAATCTTGCTTTCGAGTAGTCTATTTGATTCTCGCCAATGGCGTATTGAATCCCTCCTAGTAAATGGTCTAAAAACAGCGGTTCACTATAAGAAGCATCAGTATGTCCGCTTCCGGTATAGAAAGCACGCCCACCATCAAAATCATGATACCATGCAATTGGATGATGATCTCCATTTGTGCCGCCTTCATAGGAAGATTCGTCGAGCGTTGCAATTACGTTTACATTTGGATTTAGGTTTTTATAATTATACCACTCATCATCTCGTTCCCAATTGTCTGGAAGCATACTTGAACAGACATGCGTTTTATCTACCACATTAATTTTAGCTTTTCGAACATTTGGATCATTGGGATGTCCGTTGAAATATCCTCCCACTAATTTACCATACCAAATCCAATCATATTCTGTATCAGCAGCGGCATGTATTCCTACAAAACCACCTCCGGCTTGGATGTACCGTTCAAAGTCTGCTTGTTGGACATAGTCTAAGACATCACCCGTTGTATTTAAAAATATTACAGCGGCAAATTGTTTCAAATTTTCTTCTTTGAAATAGCTGGCATCTTCTGTTGTTGTTATTTGAAAACCATTTTGCTTCGCTAACTTTTTAATAGCAGTAATGCCTGGTTCAATAGAGGCATGGCGATAACCGGCGGTTTTAGAAAAAATCAGAACTTTGGTGTTGCCTGCATTTTCACAACTCATTAAACAAACCAGCATAAAAAAGAATAAAGCGCTTATAAAAAGTTGCGGAGTGCGTCTCATAAAGTAGTTATTGATGAATTTACACTAAGGTAATAAATCTCTATAAAAGTTAGGCAAGTTTATGGCAGACCAAATATCATTGGGAATATATTTAACTTTTATAATAAAATTTTGAATAAAAGCAGCTTATCCTTTGCTAATGATATTGTTTTTACTCATCCAGCTTTTAATACTTTCTTTTTTTATTGCAGCGGCCATTAAAGTGGGAAATTGATCAGGTGTACAGGCAAAGGAAGGGATTTGCATGGAAGCATATTTGGTGGCAATTTCTTTGTCAAAGGAAGGAGCGCCATCGTCATTGAGTGCGAGTAAGGTGATAAATTGGATGCCTGAAGCTTTTAAGACGGCAACACGTCTAAGCATCTCTGTTTCATTCCCGCCTTCAAAAAGGTCAGAAATCAAAACAAGGATTGTTTCAGCAGGATTTTGAATAAGCCCCTCTGCATAATTTAATGCTTTATTGATATCTGTTCCTCCGCCTAACTGGGTCGCAAAAAGTAAATCAACAGGATCGTCTAATTCGTCCGTTAAATCAACAACAGCGGTATCGAAAACAACCATACTTGTTTTAACAGATTTTAAAGATGCCATGACAGCTCCAAAAACACCAGCATAAACCATTGATGCAGCCATTGAGCCACTCTGATCAACCAGTAATATTATGTGCCGAAGAGATTGACCTTTTCGACCATACCCAACCAGATTTTGAGGGATAATAGCCTTATGCTCTACCTGATAATGTTTTAAATTTTTTCGAATGGTTCGATTCCAGTCAATTTCATTTGGTTTTGGACGACGATTACGGACAGAGCGGCTAATAGCACCCTGAATAGCTTCTCGCATTGGGTTTCGTAGCCTTTTCTCTAAATCTTTGACTACTTTTTGAACCACAGCTCTAGCAGATTCTTTCGTTTTAGAAGGCATAATCTTATTGAGCGAAAGAAGTGTTGCAACCAGATTAACATCAGGCTCGGCGGCTTCCAATAGTTCGGGCTCCATTAACATTCGTTTCATACCAAGTCGTTCCATTGCATCTTTTTGCATCACCTGTACAATAGATTTTGGAAAATACTTCCGAATATCCCCGAGCCAGCGATTGACATTAGGAGAAGAACCACCTAGACCACCTTTTCGTTCTCCATCGTATAAAGCGGCAAGAACCTGATCGATCCCGCTTTCAGCACCTTCTAAAGATACCTCATTCTCGGGGTCAGATTTTTGACCAAGGATTAAACGCCACTTTTTAATACGCTCGTCCATTTATTGGATTTTTTGTAAAAATATAATTTTAAAGAAGCATAAAAAATTCTTTATTGGTATTTGGAAAAACATTTGACCAAATTAATTATTAATAAAGATAGAGGGATATGTAATTCAAATCTTATCTTACAGCGATTTTAGAAACCAATACCTAAATTTTAAATTAGTGTCTGATAAAAAAAATCAGGAAAGTTTTAATGAGGAACAACAAGAGGTGTTGAAGTCTATTCGCATTTCTCGAATCATTATTCCTATTCTTATTGGTCTTGGCGTGGTTGGGTATATGTTTTGGAAACAATTCGACCCGGTAGAATTTGCTAAAATTAACTGGAACCAACACACCACTTTCTGGATTTTTCTTTCTTTGTTGTTATTGATTGTTCGTCATATCGCTTATGCCAAACGTTTGAGGATTTTATCTAACAATTTTTTTTCATGGCGAAAAAGCATAGAATTAATATTTATTTGGGAGTTTAGTTCTGCTATTTCTCCCACGAGTGTTGGAGGGTCAGCAGTCGCACTTTTTGTTCTGGCTCAGGAGAAACTTTCTACTGCAAAGACTGCAACCATTGTGATCTATTCAGCCATTTTGGATACAATTTTTTTTATAGGAACGCTACCTATATTGTTTTTTATTTTCGGACCGGAGATTATACGTCCGGGGCTGTCAGGGCTTGATGATCTCGGAGGTTGGGGCTATACCTTCATTGGCGCTTATGTTTTGATGCTTTGTTACGGCTCGCTGTTCTTTTATGGGATTTTCATCAATCCAAAGCCTATTAAAAAAATGCTGGTTGGGATGACGAAGTTGAGATGGTTGCGGCGCTTTAGGACACGAGCTGTTGATTTAGGTAATGATATTATCGTAGCATCGAAGGAGATGAAGATCAAAAACTGGAAGTACCATATTGGTGCTTTTTTAGCAACGGCAACCGCATGGTCTTGTCGGTTTTTATTGCTTAATTGTTTGATTATAGCATTTATCGATACTACTTCCCTGGATTTTGTCACGCAAGGAAAATTGTATGCACGCTTAGAAACAATGTTTGTGATTATGGCTTTTAGCCCGACACCTGGAGGTGCAGGTTTTGCAGAAGCGGTGTTCCCAGGGTTTGTTAATGATTATGTTTCTTCTAAAAGTATTGCGATTCTCATCGCTTCGATATGGCGTCTGTTTACTTATTATACCTACTTGTTGGTTGGAGCAATCCTTATCCCAAACTGGATTAGAACCCGCTTAAACGAACGTAAGAAAAAGAAGCTAATGAAAAAACTAAAATCAGATCGTTCAGATTTGATCAGCGATAAGTAATGCTTTGATCGCCGTATCCCGATCATCCGCTTCATCCAATCTTTTTTTAGCAAATTGATGTAAGCGCTCCTTTTGTTCAGATCCATTTAAAATAGTCTCCATTTCAGAATGCTCTTTTTTAAATTTTTCTACTTCTTCCGAAGTAGGTAATGCAGCAATGCCTGCCAATTGACCGAGGTTATTTCCAGTAAGCACAGAACTGTTTTGAATACTCGCAGGTAGCTGATCAAAACCAATAGTTACTTGCATCACTGGCTGTACAATTGTTTGAATTGCTTCTCCACTTGCCCGGACATAATAAGCTCTACCCATTCTGCCCATTAAATCAATTTTGTTTGGATCGATCCTGTTGTTTTCATCGATGACCTCTTCTGAGATGTGCATCTTTACGACATCACATATTATTAAATGTCCAGCCCCACCTTCACCACCTAAAGTGATAATCTGTTTTAATTTGCATTCCATTTGAACAGGCGATTCCTTGATGCGTAAAGGTTTTACCATATCGGAAGCAATGGGTGTCAAGCCTGATTTTGCAAATTCGCTAATTCCTGTTGGAAAGGAAATACTGGTCACTGCCATCTGTCGAACAATGCTATGGCTGACCACATTGATTACTACTTCTCCGTTCTCTTCTATATTATGTAGAGTGTCTTTTGTTGTATTATCGACAACTCTTCGATTAGACGAAAACACGAGGATTGGTGGGTTAGAGCTGAAGGCATTAAAAAAACTATAGGGTGCAATATTAGGATTTCCTTCCTTATCAATAGTACTTGCAAAAGCGATTGGTCGGGGGGCAACACTACCTAATAAATATTGATGAAGGTCTCTGGTTGGAATATCCTTTGGCTCAAAAGACAGCATGAAATTAGAGTTTAGTATTTAGTAATCTGCGCAAGTTACAAACTTTAGAAAGAAGAAGAAGACTATAAGGAGAGGAACAAAATATAGTTATATGGTTATAGGTTGTGTTATAATATGTTTCTACCTACCCACATAATCATATTTTAACAAGTTAAAATTAGTATTCAATCATTTTTAAACATAAACATTTCAGAATAAAGTCTGTTTAATATCCGATATTTGCAAATCTTTTAAAAAAGTACACATGAAAAAAATATTGCCTTGGCTTATTCTGTTTCAGGTCCAAATACATCTCCTGCGTTGCG
>CAYXQH010000138.1:0-11210 GCA_964467425.1 uncultured Saprospiraceae bacterium | reverse complement strand
CATCATCCCAATAGTCTTTATTCATAAAATGAAAAGTACGGGCATGCGAGAACACTTTAGACAGTTGATCCATTTCCTTAAAATGATGTTCATTGCCTCGATTGACATTGACGCCATTTAACTCAAAATAAGTAGGGATTGCCCCTTCATAAATTGCACTTGCCTCGGCAGGTATTTTAATTGTTGATGGAAGTCCTACACTAGGAATATCAGGGTTGAGCTTACAGGTTTCAGGACTTGGAACTTGAGCTGAAAGGCTATTCGAAATAGCATTATTATCCAAATTACAGGAAGTAATGAAGAGGATAATTAAAAGAGAACTAATTAGTTTTTCGTTTATCATTGTTCACAGGTGTTTGTAATCAAATCAATTAACGTTCAAAAAACGGAATTTATTGAAAACTTACCCGATCAAAGCCAAATCTATGTTATTTTACTGTAAAATAAGAGCTATTGCTTTTTATCGGTCGATTTCTCAATCGAGCTAGCATGATCTTTCATGAGGTACCAATTGCCATCTATTTTTTCTAAATCATAACTCACGATCATACGATTAAAGTAAGGCTCTCCATTTCTATCAGGAACACTATAAATCACTTGTGTGATTGCCATTCCGAGGTTATCGTTTACTTCAGAATTCAAAATTTCGGTTTTAAAATTAAAAGCAGTATCTACTGCGAACCATTCTCTATGGTAATCCATAAAACCTTCATTTGAAGTAATTATTTCGGAACCTGGCAATATCAATTGCATATCTTTATTAGGAGTAAGTGTACTTTCCATAGTAGCGAGATCTCTATTAGTGACAGCATCCAAATGTTTTTTCATCAAGGATTCCATATCCTTTTTATTTGCAGCATGAATAGCAGCTGCTTCATTGGGATCAATCACTTTCTCCATTGGAGATGGTTCTGTGCAAGAAAAACAAAACAAAAAGACAAGACTAAATAGTAGAGGATTTTTCATTGGTGCTTATTTTTATTCTTTCAAATGTAAGAAAAACACCTGAAATCAATATTATGTTCTAGGCTTAGAAACTAAAGGTTTAATAATAGTTCTTTTGCCTTCTTATTATTGGGATCTAAATTTAGGACTTTTGCTAATAAGGACTGTGCTATCTTTTTATCTTTAAAGTACAATCGCAGCTCCGCTTTATTCAAAAGAGCCTGTACATTATCAGGATCGAGACCAATCGCTTTATCATACATTTCTTCTCCTTTTTCAAATTGTTTAAGATTAACATGGACCAAGCCTAAATTTGTCAAGGCTAAGGTTCGTTTTGGATGTTCTTTCAAAACAAATTCAAAGGTCTTTTTAGCTTGCAAAAAGGAACCTTGTGCTAAATAATTAATCCCAAGTTTTTCTTGAAAGTCTAAATTGAATTTACTGATCTGAGTTGCTTTTTTATAATATAATAATGAATTAGCCTGATCACCTAGGATGTAAAATGCCTCTCCCATTCTATAAGCAGTCCAATCATTATTGATTGTTGCAGAAGGGTGTTTTTTTGCCATTTCAGCAATGGAACGAAAGTCTTTTTTAGTAAAATAAAAATGAATCCATGTATGGAGTGTTTTTTCTAGAGGTTCTTTTGTTAGGTTTAAATAATGAAAAGCTGAATCCAAAATTGCAGTTGCTTCTACATTTTTATCATGCATAGCAAGATAGCCCTTTGCCATTTCCAGAGCAGTTGGATTATCTTTAGTCAGCATTTTTAAACCTAAAAAACGAGCTATTTCATTCTTATCATGTTCACTAATCTGTCGCTCGTTAAAATCAGTAATTCGATTTATATAATGATCCGTTATTTTCACATGGGGAATATCAATACTCGAAGAAGGGGGCATATGGCATGAAACACAATTGTTATCTTTTGCATTGCGCTCGCTCATTGGTGCAATGCAGGTGTTCTTTTCAGTTTCAGAATGACAATTTTTGCATGCAAGATTAAATGTACTTTTATCAGCTTTCAAAACACTATGATGAGGATGATGACAAGTTAGGCAAGTTAAATCCTCCGACATCGTATAGCATTTACTGAGCCTTAAACGATCAGCCTGAGAGGCCATAATAAAACGTTCATCAGAATTCGTATATCTTGGTAAAAAAACATTCATGACGGATGACAATTTCATTCCAGGTTTAAAATCAAAAAATGTCATCCCATCCTCTAAGACTGGAATACCTTGCAGATGGCATCGTTGGCAAAGGTCCATTTGCAAATCTTTAGGTAAGTCACTCGGATTAACAATGGTATAATCTATATGTTTTGAGGTATCAACGTGATTACCGGCAAGCTTTTCTAAGACATGTATCTCTCCGGGACCATGACACCTTTCACATTCTATCCCTGTTGGCATTTCAGAATACTTATTTAAAGAACCAGAAACGGGGCTTGGAAAATGATTGTGGCAAGTAATACATTCAGGCGTTAAAAATCTTGAAAAACGTTGATTGTCTCTGTCAAAACTTGGTGCCATATCCCAATGTTTTTCTTGAGTGTAATAAGTAATCGGAGCTTGATAAAAGTACCCGTTTTCATTAATGATATGAGAATTCGTATGTTGTCCGGATCCGACGATGTAATCAATCTCCTCTATCCTTTTATGGATGGTATCCTTTCCTTCGAGTCGATATTCCATCACATACATATTCCCCTTTTCAAAATAGGGTTTATAATAAAAGTTAGATTTTTGATCATAAACCACATCGTGATCTTCAAAGGTGGCTCCACTTTTATCTAAAGTAGCTTTATCAAAAGATTTCCCCATACCGGTTTCAATAAAAGTTTCATGCACATTAGCATGACAAGATTGGCAAGTTTCCATACCCATATACTGTACAGAATCTTGAAGGTTTAGATACTGATCTGTGAAACTTGCATTTTTAGAATCTGAATTGCAGTACACTATTGAAGTGGCTGCCAATAAGCAAATCAAATAGATCCTGAATTTATAGCCTGAGAAAATCAAAAAATAGATGTTTTAGTATAAAATAGCGAAAGATTAAATTGAATTATGGATGAGCTGCTACCCAAACTTCACCATCTTCGAAAATTTCTTTTTTCCAAATAGGCACTGTTTCTTTTAAAGTGTCGATACAAAACTGACAAGCTTCGAAGGATGCTTTTCGATGTGGCGTGGATACCGCAATAATTACAGCGATGTCTTTTATCTTTAAAACCCCTACCCGATGATGAATGACAACCTTATCGGCTTTCCATTTTTCTTTAGCTTGCTCTGCAATCTTTTGCATTTCAGAAATCGCCATCGGCTTGTAGGCTTCAAATTCTAATCGAACAACCGATTTGCCTTTGGTTTGATTACGGACAGTACCTACAAACAGTGTTGTTCCTCCAGATGATTCAGAGACCACAAGCTTATTGCATTCATCTACGGACAGCGGTATTTCTTTTATTTGAATATCGATCATAATTTCAAAATTTATTGTTTTCAACCACCACTCACTGGCGGTATAATAACAACTTCATCTGATTCAGTGAGTTGAAAATCATCTAGTCGATATTCTTCATTTACAGCGATAGAAAAAGACCTTAGCTTTTCAAAAGCTGGATATTTTTCACAAAGTAGTGTTTTAAGTTCGCCAACAGAAGCTTGAGCTTCCATGCTAAGTTCTACTTTCTGACCTTCGATAATATCTTTTGCAATTCCAAATGCAAGTATGTTGATTTTCATTTATCAGCTTATTTTTTTTCTAAAAACAAATTCATTTCATCCCAGCTTAATGTAGCACATTTTGATCTTCCTGGAAAATCTTTTGCAGCAGAAAAAGCAAGAATGTCTTCTGGAATATTTTGCGACTCATCTACCTCTTCTAAAATTGATTTTAAAAAGTGATCAATAATCTTTTTTGCCTCTTCTATTGATTTCCCTTGAAGCTTTTCCGTTAAAACAGAGGAGGAAGCTTTTGAAATCGCGCAACCAAAACCATGGAAACTTAAATTAGCAATTTTGTTATTTTCAATATCAAAATATAGGGTAAATCGATCTCCACAAATTTGATTATATGCTTTTACAACAACAGAAGCAGTTTCTTGTTTTTTAAAATTACTTGGATTATTGTTCTTTTTTAAAATAACCTCTTGATATAGCTTTTTTAAATTTTCATTCATTTAAACAGCTTTTGTATTCCTTTCAAAGCGTCTATCATTCGATCCACTTCAAAGGGGGTATTATAAATAGTAAAAGAAGCTCTTGTGGTCCCAGGTAATTCTAAAAAATCCATGATTGGTTGGGTACAATGGTTGCCAGCTCTTACTGCTATTTTTTCTACTCCCAAAATGGTAGCAACATCATGGGGGTGTACATTTTTCATGGAAAAAGATATAATGGAGCTTGAATCATCTCTTGATCCTAAAATATCTAGCCCGTTGATTTCTAACATTTTAGATACAGCGTATTGACGCAAATGTTTTAGATAACCTTTAATAGCTTTCTTTTCAAAAGTCTTCAAATAATCAATCGCATAACCCAAGCCAATAATACCGGCAACATTTGTAGTTCCTGCTTCAAATCGTTGAGGTGCATCTAAGAATTCGGTTTCTTCAAAAGTAACATCTTTTATAATATCTCCTCCAAAATTAATTGGATGCATGCTTTCTAAATGTTCTTTCTTTCCATACAAAATCCCCGTTCCAGTAGGACCAAAAAGTTTATGGCCGGAGAAGACAAAAAAGTCAGCATCCCACTTTTTTACATCGACCTCAAAATGAGCTACACTTTGCGCTCCGTCAATCAAAACCGGAATGTCTTGCTGATGGGCAATCCGGATCATATCTTCCACAGGGTTGATCGTACCAAAGGTATTCGAAACATGAACCAAAGCAACCATTTTGGTCCGCTTAGTTAAAAGTGCTTTGTACGTTTCTTTTTTAATACTCCCATCTTTATTGATTGGAATGACTTGCAATTTCGCTCCAAGTCGTTTGCACAACATTTGCCAGGGAATAAGATTGGCGTGATGCTCCATTGTAGAAATTAAAACCTCGTCGTCTTTTTGAAGTCTTGTTGCTAAAAAAGAAGAAGCAACTAGATTAATCCCCGCAGTGGTGCCACTGGTATAAACAATATTAGACGGCGAATCAGCCCCAATATAATCAGCAACTTTCTGTCGAACCGCTTCATACTTTTGCGTCGTATTTGCAGCCAAATCATAAATACCCCGGTGGATATTTGCGTTATGATTTTCATAATAATCTACTATTCCATTTATAACCGCCGCTGGTTTCTGAGTCGTAGCAGCATTATCAAAATAGATCAAATCAGGATTATTAATAAAAATTGGAAAATCCTCCCGAATCTTCATCGGATCAATCATGTAGTATATTTGTTCATTTAAAGCATTTGGTTTTATCCAAATAGCCTAATTAAGACTAAAATAGAATATTTTAATCATTAGTTTAAAAAGAACTGCTTTAATTGTTTAAATTTATACTAGAGTACCACTAAAAATGCTCTAAGAAAGGAATCAACATGCTATACGACAACCACGGAAGACAGATCAATTATTTAAGACTGGCGGTAACCGATCGGTGCAATCTGCGATGTTTCTATTGTATGCCAGAGGAAGGGATAAAGTATATGCCTAAAAAAGAGCTGTTGACTTATGAGGAAATGGAGCGTGTTGTTCGGATAATGGCAGGAATGGGGATTAAAAAAATCCGAATTACCGGAGGAGAACCTTTCCTTCGAAAAGGAATGATGGATTTCATTCAAACGCTTACCAATATAGATGGTGTTGAAAAATTAAATATTACCACTAATGGTACTCTCACTAAAAGTCTGGTTCCAGATTTTAAAAAAATAGGTATCAGCTCTGTTAATCTTAGCCTGGATAGTTTAGATGAAAAGCGATTTTTCGACATTACAAGAAGAGATAATTTTCAAACCGTAATGGACACTTTTCATCAGTTGCTGGAACATAAAATTCCTACTAAAATCAATGCGGTAGTCATGAATGGTCGAAACATTGATGATATCATTCCAATGGTGAGTCTGGCAAAAGAGCATCCTGTTTCTGTTCGGTTTATTGAAGAGATGCCTTTTAATGGAACGGGGAAAGAAGACAATCAACTTCTTTGGGATTTTCCAAAAATTCTGGAACATATTAAAGCGCATTTCCCCAATGTAGAAAAAATAAAAGACCCTAAACATTCTACTTCTTTTAACTATAAAATTCCAGGATTTAAGGGCACTTTTGGAATTATTGCTGCCTATAGTCGTTTGTTTTGTGGTTCCTGCAATCGAATCCGATTGACGCCACAGGGAACACTGAAAACTTGCCTTTATGATGATGGTGTTTTCAATTTAAAAAATTTAATTCGCGAAGGCGGCTCTGATGAACATCTTAAAACAGCTTTGCTTGACGCTTTAGGAAACAGAGCAAAGGATGGATTTGAAGCAGAGCAGAACAGAAATTTCGACTTCCCTGTATCCGAGTCAATGGCAACAATTGGAGGGTAAAACAGAGGTCAAAGGTGAGTAGTATGTTAATTGAAAACTGTTAAATGTTAATTGAAAACTGATGATAAGTGTAGAAGAAGCCACTCAGATAATTTTTCAGACAATAAAAGATTTTGGAACGGAATCAGTAGCATTAGATGATGCTATTGGTCGAGTGTTGAGAGAAGATTTGCATGCAGATCGTGATTTCCCGCCCTATGATCGGGTGACGATGGATGGAATAGCAATACGACATATCTCTTTTGAAGCTCATAAAAAATTTCCGATTCAGGGCGTCGCAGCTGCGGGTGCTCCAACCATGACTTTAGACAATCCTGACCATTGTCTGGAAGTGATGACAGGATCCATCTTACCCAATGGTACCGATTCTGTGATTCGGTATGAAGACTTGACCATTCGAGATGGTTATGCACAGATTAATTTAGAGCAAATCAAGAGAGGACAGAATGTGCATAATAAAGGAGAAGATCGATCAGCAGGATCTTTAGTGGTCAAAAGTGGTGTTCAATTATCCCCGGCTGAAATCGGTGTCGCTGCAACAGTTGGAAAGGCTGAGATAAAAGTAAGTAGACTTCCTAAAAGTATCATTATCAGTACAGGTGATGAGTTGGTCAAGGTTGATGAGACACCTCTACCCTATCAAATTCGGCGGTCGAATGTTCATCGATTGAAAGCAACATTTAAAAAGCATAGCATTGATGCTGATACAGAACATCTGGTTGATGATTTGGAAGTAGTGACGCAAAATCTAGAACATATACTAGAAAATTATGAGGTGGTTGTTTTGAGCGGTGGCGTTTCAAAAGGTAAATTTGATTACCTACCAGAGGCGATGGAAAAGCTAGGCGTTCAAAAACTATTTCATAAAATTGCGCAACGACCAGGAAAGCCATTTTGGTTTGGGAAAGCAAAAAGCGGAGCGATAATTTTTGCCTTGCCGGGTAATCCGGTTTCTTCCTTTATGTGCACCCAGATATATTTTCGAGATTGGCTGCGTCAATGTCTCGGTTTAAGCCTTTTAAAAAAGCCTTATGCTATTTTACAAAAGGAAATCAATTTCAAACCAGACCTCACTTACTTCGCTCAGGTGCATATCAGTTATTCTAGATCAGGAGAACTATTAGCATTACCGGTGGAAGGACATGGCTCAGGTGATTTAGCAAATCTTGTTGATGCGGACGCATTTATCAGAATACCGAGAGGCAAACAGGAATTTAAAGCTGGAGAGGTTTATCCGCTTTATTTTTATAGATAATTTCTAAATAAAAACGGCTTTCAAAGTTTATCTCTGAAAGCCGTTTTTATTTTATAAATCAACTTAGTTCCTAGAAACCTAAGTTACCCATTCCTCCCATTTCTTTTTGAAATTGTTCAGGAGTCATTTCTTCATATCCTTCTGGAATATCAAAGGCAGTTTTATCACAAGATTTTTCTAGCTTTTGAGCAGTAATTGTTGCTCCCATCCCTTGTGAAGAAATCATAATTTCCATTGGAATTCCTTTTAAGCCAGGGAACATATCTTCCGCCATTTTTACATTAGCAGAAATACCTTGAGCAGTATAAACCGTTATACTTTCACCTGTTTTTTTATCTTTAAGTGTTGCTTTGATGCAATTTTCACCAGCGATTACTTTAGTGTCCGATTTATCATAAGAAATTTCAAAGTCTGGTTTCCCGGCATCTGCAGCTTCTTCTTCTTTAGGTTGTTTCACCTGTACTTTTCTTCCCATCATATTCATTAATAATGTGCTGGTCTCTGTAGCCGTTTCTGTAAAAATATCCATAGTGACCATACCGCCCATCATCTGAACATTCATTTTGGTATTCGCTTTATTGAAGTATAAGTTTATCAAGGTACCTTTCATCATTTGAGCTTCCATGCTCTCAGAATCAATATTCGTAATTTCATACTCAATATGTCCTTCCTTGATTAAGCTTTGAGCGTCAATGGTCGGGAGTCCAATTAAGAACAATGAAGCGATTAGAGTAATTTTGAAAAGATTTTTCATATTAGGATTTCAATTTTTAAAAAGCCAAATAAACTATTTAGCGGATGAATAAATTTAAATTATGCTTACAATTTGAGGTTTTTAGTGATAAATTGGGGTGTTTTTTCGACGAGTTACAATGAATACGGAATCAAAGCTACTAATATTGCCAGACATCTAAGTATTTAGTAAATATTTTTGTCAAATTTTCGGCATCAGAAATGCCTCTATGATGGATTCCGGTAAACTCCATTCCCTCTCTTTTTATTGCATTTTTTAGCCCACAGGGCCTATGAAGCCGTTTTAAGGATTGATATTGCGATTTTAAGTTAATATGTGGATCGACCCAATCTTCTTCTAATCCGTGATATTGGCTATCTGCTTTTAACATTTTCTTATCAAAACTACCCCAGGAACATAGCAAATATTCTTCATCAAAAATGCCAATCCAATCTTTAAATTCTTCAATGACTTTTGGAAAAGTGCCGGAGTTATCAACGTCTTCTTGTTCAATGCTAGTCAGGTGCTTGCAAAAGGGAGAAAGGAAAGGATTTATAACAGGTTTGACAAAACGATTATACGAGCCTAATATATCTCCATAGTTATCTACTTTCAACGCACCAATCTCAATAATCTCAGAGATTAAGCCTGGGTTTTTATATTCCCAACATGTCGCTTCTAAATCGTAAATTATAAAATTCAAATTAGGTTTATTTAAGGTCAAGGTTAAGAATTATGGTTGAGTAGGACTATCTTACCCCTTCACCTTTATCATTAACACTATTTGGTTCACTTTTGTTGATCAATTTTTTCTTCCAGTGTACTGATCTTAGTCAATAGCAAATCGATTTTGTCTTCTAGCTCTTTATTATTGTCCATCGTCATTTCATCGACAAAGATGGCATTTGCTAATGACATACCAAAAATACCACCGATTAATACTACCAAAATAAAATAAAACCGCGTAGCTCCTGCAATCCAATAAGCATTTTTAAGATCTTGCTCTTTTGTTGCATCAGCAATTACAGCAGGAATTTCATTCCAGCCTTCAACAGTAAACATTTGAAAAATATGGTAACTGGAAATCATAGGATCTCCAAAATATTCAGGTACAATGTCTCCATAAAAATGACAAGTAAAAAGCGCAATGACAAAGTTTAAGAATAACAAAGCAATGATCACAAAAACAGAGGCTTTTATAGCTCTACCCAGACCAGCCATAATGCTGTCCATTCTTGGAATAAAGCTGATGACTTTAACCAAACGGACCATTCTGAAAAGTCGTAGGACTTTTATGGAAGAGAATCCACTTCCTGTGAAAAAAGGAATAAAGGTCAACAGACTTGGAATACTGATCACTACTATAAAAAAATCAAAAACATTCCATTTGTCTTTAAAATATTTTTTCACTCCAAAGGCCCTCAACTTTACGATGGCTTCTATAAGGAAAATTACAACAAAGATGTGGTCTAAGTTTTCAAGGAATGAATATATACCATGAGCACCATTTTCGATTTGCGGAAAGTAGAGAAAGAAAATAACGATTGAATTCAATAGAATTGCAATCAACATGTTCCGTTCAGAAAGAAAAAATCTAGTAAACATTATGCTTTTTATTTCTTAAGTGCGTTTTTAAAACAAGAATTATTTTCTACTTGTTTAGTGCTCAGCCAATTATCTGTTCTCCTCGCTATTTTGTAAGCTTTTTATGCAAATTATAATTATCTAATCGATTATGATAATAATAAAGGGTATTAAAATCATCGCTCACCAAATTCCCTTCTTTATTAAACTTCAATGGATTTAGCGCATGAAACTTTCCTACATTTTTCACCCCGTCTTTAATTAAGTCTAATGTTTCAAAATGTATTTGTCTTGAAAGTTTTATCTCCCCTTTTTGTTCCATCTGAATCATTTCAGCTTTAAGGGTTTCTATCACTTTTGAAACTCGACCAATTTCAAATACATAATCTTCGCTTGGTAAACGTAAAACACCATAAAGATCGAGATCAGCATTTTCCATCAACAAAATATTAAAAACTGCAAAGGCAACCAAATGACTACTCAAAACAATGTTGTCTTTATGAAA
Source organism: uncultured Saprospiraceae bacterium (assembly GCA_964467425.1). Taxonomy (GTDB): domain Bacteria; phylum Bacteroidota; class Bacteroidia; order Chitinophagales; family Saprospiraceae; genus JAHDHW01. The sequence continues at coordinate 651 of CAYXQH010000138.1, read as the reverse complement.
TCGCTCGCTTACTTTATCTGCGAGTATACGTGTATATTCATTCTCCCGTTGAAGGTTTGGTAAAACCTCATCTCCTGTTAAGAAGTAATCTTTTATCGAAATCTCATTCCCCCATTTATCAACGCTATCTCCATTTTCATCAACAAAATTACCGATTACATCCATTGGTTTACCAAAGGAAAGGGTGATTTCAGAACTCTTAGAAAACAACTGCCATATAAATCGAAAGATCTTTCGCCGACTATAGGAGGCATCTTTTATTTGCAGAAAATGTTCTTTGCCAGTTTTTTTAAGATGTTGTTCAATTAAATACTTGGCTTCCAACACAAAATGATACCCCAGTATTAATGGGACAATAAAAATTTTCTCTTCTTTGTTTTCCTGACACAACATACGCTGCGCTTCTACTGCCGTCCCCAACAGACCAAGCTTTAATTTTTTCTCCATTTTGCCTGACCTTGATCTTGTTCCACCAGGAAAAAACAAAGAATTTGTTCCACGTTTGATAGAAAGCGTCGACATCGCTTTTAAGGTCTCCAGATAAATAGAATTCTTTTTACGCCGATCAACCCGATAAGCTCCGAGCCGATTCATAAAATATGCAGTATAGCCCGTGTTGTATAAATTGAGCCCAGCGCCATAAGAAAAGGA
>CAYXQH010000137.1:0-11285 GCA_964467425.1 uncultured Saprospiraceae bacterium | reverse complement strand
CTTCCTTCTTTCATGTCCAGTAGTATGGTGGCAGGATTCGAACCTGCGGCCCCCTGCTCCCAAAGCAGACCTATGCACACAACAATAAAAATACAAATTTCTCCCAAATACTTTGTATTTCCCTGTAAATCAATTAATTGCACCAACAAATACAACAAAATACTATTTATCTTTGCCGACTTTTTCGTACATTTGTGTTACGATTGTGTTACGATTATGCCAATCGTAACACAAATAAACAAACAAAATACATTAAGCAAATGGCTAAGATTAAAATCATCTTATTCGACTCCCCATCCAAGCAGCTACGGGATGGTACTTTTCCTGTCTGTCTCAAAATTACTCATCAACGAAAACGGAAGTATTTCCAGCTAGGAAAGAATTGTACTATAAAGCAGTGGAACAAGGATACGGGACGATTTAGACGCAGCTTTCCAAACTATGTTAAAGAGAATAATGTGCTACTGAAAAAGGAGAGTAAAGCGAATGATATAGCTAGAGATATTGAGCGGGACGGACTACTCTTTAGTTTTCTTGAGTTTGACAAAAGGTTCATCCGGCGGAATGTCTCTTCCTTGGTAAAAGATTATTATGATATCCAGATTACCGACTTACAGGAGCAAGGGAAGGAAAGTACGGCTTCTCCTTATACTACTACCAAAAATGCGCTATTGTTATTTGCGAAAGATTCCTCTGCTTATAGATCCGGTAATTTAATGCTAGCCGAAATTGATTATCACTTTCTGTTAGAATTTGAAAAATGGTTGAGGAAAGAACGAGAATTGAAGGATACTTCCATTAGTGTCTACATGAGAAATATTCGAACGGTATTGAATAAAGCCATCAAAAAAGATAAGTTGTTGAAACCGGAACAATACCCGTTTCATGATTACGAGATTTCAAAACTGGACCATACGACCAAGACTAGAGCCACAACCAAAGAGGTGATCCACAAAATTAGAGATCTAACTTTTCCAGACCACAGCAAAGAGCAATTAGCTCAGCACGTTTTTATATTCAGCTATTATAGCCGAGGGATGAATTTTGTGGACATTTCTCTGCTGACCAAGGAAAACATTATGGGCGATCGCATTGAATATAAGCGAAGTAAAACCAAAAAGAATTTTAGTTTTAAAATATTGAAGCCAGTGCGAGATATCCTTGACTTTTATTTGGAACATAATAAAATGAAAGGGGATTATATTTTCCCGATTTATGATGAGTCGATACACCAAACACCGAAACAGATGTATAATCGCAGAAAGCAGGCACTAAGGACTATAAACAAACGATTTCCAACCATTGCCAAAGAAATCAAGATGGAAGGTTTAAAACTGACTACATACGTGAGTCGGCACACGTACGCTACTACGTTAAAAAATGCAGATGTTTCTATTGCTAAAATTAGTGAAGCGCTAGGTCACAGTACAGAGAAGGTGACAAAGATTTATTTGAAGCAATTTGAGAAGGATGTGCTGGATGATATTGATGAAAGAATTTTGTAACTAAAATAGGTATCTTTACCAAACAGACAAATAGAGAGTGCGCCATAGAAAAAATCATTTTGTTAACAAACAATGATACTATGAAAAGCACTAAACTTACCAACATCATTCTACACCCTCAGGAATTAACGCCACCCAAGGACTACCCTTCTTTTGATGCTCCCGATACAAAAGCACTAAAAATAAAATGCTTTGTTTACTGGAAAAAACACCGCTTTCCCAATTGTTGTGATTTTCATAGACAGCGTGTGCTGAATAAAAATCTTGATATTACTGCTTGGGATAATTCGGACGAACATCTTTTTAAGGCGATCACCTATACTCTATTCTTTATAAAAAAATCCACTAGGGATGCAGCAGGTTTAGATGGTATCAAAAAATATATAGCCAGTATGCTCTTTTCTTTTGGTACCCACTCCCCCATCGTAAATAAATACGTAGAATGGACGGTCGCAATTTTAAATAATCAAAGATCAAATAATGATTCCGATTTTCTAAAACCAATAATCGATTTTTTAGAATCTCCCAACAAAGCAAAGAAAGGAACTTTTGAACAACTGACGGAGGCAGAACAGGCATTCCATAAATGGTTAGGTAGCTTACCGGAAAATCTGTTTTCTGAGGAGATGCAGCAAAACTTATCTTTAATTTTCTTTCGTGGGATTATCAAATCATTAGTTGAGGTAGACGAATTTAATAGCGTCAGAAGATTGGAATTAAATAGTGTAGATCAATTCCTAGAATATCTTACAGAAACAACAACCTTAATACTCGATGAAATTTGGCGATCCATTGGGCAAGGTGATCTAGATGAAACACTCAAAGAAGCATCCATCATCGACCGCAACAAAACTACTGCAGGAATCATTTTAAATTTTAAAAATTATTCAGATCAGGAAAAGAACTACCTGACCATCATTCACGACTGGGGAGAAATTGTATCTGGTTTTATGGATAGAGAAATTGAGCGGAGGAAATTATTGACAAATCAACTTCCAGCGCAGAAAGGATTAGATGTTGTCACTGTGACTAAAAAACATAAACAGTCAGTGGTATCTTCTTTTCCAGAATTATTTCGAAAGACAGGAATAAACGAAAATAAGCATTATGATAATTTTATTCAATTGCTCCTCGATAAAGGATTAATAGATCCACATCTTAATTGGTTAGGTGATAATTCAAGTGAATTTATTGGAATTTTCTGGGCATTAAAAGAATTATTAAATGGATTTTTTTTGTGCAGCGAAGCAACAAATAATAGCCTGTATACAAAATTGGTTTACGCTCATTTTAATTTTAATCAGGATAAAACGGGATGGAAATTTAATACATTTAGAAGACCATCCAAACACCTCAAAGCAATTAAACATACAGAAAAGTGGGCAAGCGAATTGAATAAAACATTCAAGATTTAACCTTTATTTTCCGGAAATGTGGGACAATTGTCCTTTTGTCCCTTTGTCCTTTTTTTTGCTGTCATATTTGCATCATTCTTAACCATAAAATTATATACAATGGTCGAATTAATGACTTCCGAACAAACAAGATCCATTTTAAGAGAAGAACTAGAAAAGTACTTCTCAGAGAATCCTATCACAGTTAGACAACTCCCGTACGAACCAGAAATCGTAGATCTCGAACGACTCGTTGAACTACGTCCTATCGTTGGTACAAAATCTACCATCTACAAAAAAGTATCCGCCGGCACCATTCCCCACAGTAAGCGAGGTAAGAAATTATATTTTCAATTATCAGAGATTGATGAGTGGCTGATCTCCCAAAAGGTGAAGACAGTAGATGAAATGGAGCAAGAGACCACTGATTTTTTAGCCAGAAAATATGGAAGGTAATTCTAACTCACAACGGTACTACCCATAAATTTCCATAATTCTAACAAACAAAAAATAATGGCTAAACCTCCAAGCAAAAAAAATGGCAAAGATCCCGCATCTTCCGATGAAATGAAACCAACAATTGAAAACCTGAAAAAAGCTACTCAAATACCGGAAGTTGATCCACCGGAAGAACTACTTTCTTTTCGAACTGCCAACGAATGGTTAGAGCGAGCAAAAGTAAAACCGATTCCCAACATGTTATTCGGTGAACTTTGGTATGAATACGAACTATGTATTTTATTTGCCGATACCAATCTGGGTAAGTCAATCCTGGCGGTTCAAATTGGAGATAGTATCAGCAAAGGAAAGGCGATTGAAGGGATGGCCCTGGAAGCTCATCCACAAAAAGTTATTTATTTTGATTTTGAGTTGTCTGAGAAGCAATTTGAAAATCGCTACTCCATTGATTATTCCGATCATTATACTTTTAGTGATAATTTTTATAGAGTAGAAATAAATAAGAATACCGACTTTCTGAAATATCCGAATTTTGAATCCTACTTAAACAATGAACTAGAAAAGATGATCGTCAATACTAAAACAAAAATTCTCATCATTGACAACCTGACTTATCTACAAGGCGAGACAGAAAAGGCCAAAAATGCGTTACCGCTCATGCAACGCTTAAACGCGTTAAAATTCAAATACAATCTATCTCTACTAATCTTGGCGCATATCCCAAAAAGAGATTTATCCAAAGGAATTACCCGCAACGACTTGCAAGGCAGCAAGATGCTAATGAATTTTGCAGATAGCTCTTTTTCGATCGGCGAAAGTCACCAAGATAAACACCTCCGCTATCTCAAACAAATCAAAGCGCGCAGTACACTCATTATCCACGATACCGAAAATGTCTACAATTGCGAGATTCAAAAACCATCTAACTTCCTGAAATTTGTTTTTATTGGCCTTGGAAATGAGGCAAAGCATTTGAAAGGATATTCTCAAGGTGCTAGAGACAAAACCATCAAAAAGGTAAAAGAACTAATCGAGCAAGGAATGACTCAACGAAACGTAGCCAAGGAGCTTGGAATCTCCTTGGGCGCCGTCAATAAATATTCTAAACTTTGAGTGTTCATGGTATTCTCCCAGTGTTCATGCCATAGGTCTCCATCTAGCGTGAACGTGAACAAGAATCGCTGCCGTAACCTGCGTTGAAAGTCAAACGCTTTAAAAAGTCGAGTACGTCTATTAGGAATAGTTAGATTTAAATGGAGCAATATACCGCTGAGGATTTGGACTTTGGGTGTTCACGGTGCGGTCGTGTTCACGTTCTGAGGTGTCACTTTTCGTGAACGGTTGGAGATGGCGTGAACGGATGTTTTGCTTTGAGTTGCTGCGCTGGTGATCATATTTCTAAATTGAATAATTATTTGGGGAATTTTACGGCTTTAGGCTTGGTGTTTTGTCCAGTGTTCACGGTAGGGCTAGACCTGTGAGCGTGAACAGTAATTTTACTATTATTTTTTTACTGTAAAGATTTGACAGTTAGTACTTAATACATCTGTAATATTAATGCGACGCAGCCCAAAGCAGCTAATGGGTGAATTGTTTACCCCAATGTCTATTCCAGGGTTACAAAAAGATGCTTCAAAAGCTTATTTTAATAAAACATTCTCATTGGAAATGAGTACAAGTATTTAGTGGGTTCTTATATCTGAATCAACGATTATTATTAATTCAATTATTATCAAAACCTTTTGCCATGATTAAAAATGAAAAGAAGTACTTACGAAAATCGGAAGAGGGTATCTTGATCTCCCGTCATGAGACTGGGATCAGTATCACCGATGAAGCGGGTACGAACATTGTTGAGCTAGACAAAAAATATATAAATATTAAATTTTTGCCAGAAGATAATTTGATTGCGTATGGATATGATACTGCCCATAGAGAGGTCAAATATGGATACCTTGATCTGGATGGTAATATACTGACCGATGCGATTTTTTGGGCAGATGGAGATGGAGGCTATCGTCCCGAATCCTTTAAAGGCAAAGACATTTTAGCTTTGCAAACAGACTATGATACTTATGGACTGGTAAACAGAAAATTTGATACTTTGATTCCTTTTGATTATGATAAAATAAAAGTAGTTAACAGCAAATATGTTGTTGCAGAAAAACATGGTGGCTTCTTCTTGTTTGATATAAATGGAAAATTTATTTCAAATGAGGTTCCGGAAGCATTTAAACTCAATGAAATATAAGTACCATTTATTTTTGATCTAATGCTTTATTAACGAACCTAGTTGGTGTAAGCCCATCCCTGGACAAATCCAGCATTCGCTGCAATCTGCACGGACGGAGCTATATGACGATATAACTGCTCCGAAAAAGTAGGCTCTGCCAAAGCGGCTATTTGGTCCAGCTCTTCTTGAAACAAGACGGCGTAATCATCTAGTAATCTTTTTTGTTTTTTATATAACAATTGAAAAGCATCAAACTGAATCATGGAAAATTTATCAAAATACAGCGGGAGTTCCGGGAGATAATTACTCTTCGCTGAGTTGACAGATTGCTCGATTGGAATCAGATTCCATAGCAGGTCATGAGTTAGAAAACTCCAGGGAATAAAATGGTCAATCGCAAAGTTAGCGGGATCAATCGGGTGATTTGAAAAAATACAGTTGATTGGTTTTTCCTGAAAATAAATATCCCAAAACATCCTTGCTTTTTTAAGGTCTCTTTGCTTTGGCTTCCAAAATATCTTTCCGCCAATATTCGGAATATTCGGATTTCTTTTTTGTAAAAACTGCGTAAGATGCCAAAGTGTAAAACCTTCCACAATGGCGATATGTTTTTTAAAATAGGTGATCCATACCGGATGCATCTCAATCGAACTCATACCCGTAAATCGGTACATCGGAAAATTATCTTTAAGGCCAAAAGACGCCGCTGCACCTTTTCTAATCAACTCATTTTTTATAGCATCCTTCTTCCCGCGCAGTTGCTTGGCAAAAAAAGGAGACAAAAATCGATAGGGTACATATCTATGAAAGTCTCCAATTATTTTTTGAACTTCCTTATTCTCTTGGAGCTGCTTCCCAATCTCTCGGCCAACCATCTGCGGCGTAGCATCTGCGGCCAAATCGGAGATAGCGAGAATCCCTGCTACAGCCTGCCTAAGTTTGTCTTGTTTCCCAAAAGATATTTTAAAATAGTTGATCGTATACCAAGCACTGGAAATCATTTCAGTGGTAATCTCATCAAAGGTAATGACCTGCTTGTCTTGCTTTTTGATGATTTGCAGGATGGCATAGAACCAGTATAGTTTGTAGGAGTTAGTGGTCTGGTTGAAGACGCTGGCTAGGGATGCGATGGGGAGATCGGAGAGGTTCGGGAGGGAGTGGTTCATCGTTTATAGTTTCAAAAAGAGTCAGATAGATCCAAATGTGTCATAATTAATTTTATCCTTGTGTATTTATCCATTCTCTCAAGTACTTAAAAGGAAAAGGAATTACGGTTAAATCTCCATATCTTACAAAATCTACGTTCATTAGAGGAAGCAAATTGTCAAAGAATATAGGAGCATCTTCATGTCCTGATATTTCTCTAATCACAGATGCTCTCCCGATCTTGTTGCGCATACCTTCCCCAATAGTCCCTACGTAGAAGTATAATTTACCATCTTTTAGATAGGAATGAACATCTAAATTACTATCCATTAATTCATACTTAGATTGATCTCTCATGTATACTTTTACTATTATTCCTGTTTTATCGTAAATATGTCGAGCAAGTTTTTTTCTAACTGTTCTGTGATTCACTAATACTAATAGCTCATCTTTTTTTATTTTATCTGAAGTCCATTCTATCAGTTTTTGTTTGATTTCAGTGTAGTGTTCAGTTTTAATTTCAATTTCTGATAACCAATCGATAACCTCTTTAACTAAGAAGGATTCAACCTTACTTTCACCTAAAAGTTTATTGTAAATAGTTAAATATTCTGGTAATGTAAAAAGGGATGTTCTAGTAATAATATTAATCTGGCCTAGGTCATTTTTTATAATTCCGTTAATATTTTTATCACCTTCAAATATCGATATTAGGTCATCAAATTCAGATTGATTAAACAGTGAAGGTTCCTTTTTTTCAAAAGCCATTTTACCTGATGGAGAAATAGTTAAAAAATAAAATTCTTCTTCTTTTTTAATCCCGAAGGTCAGATTATTTGAAAAACCATATTGCTGCCAGTCTATAATAGATATCTGATTATTTTGGACATCTTTTTTTAGCAGTAGTTCCTTCATTGTTGCTTTTAGTACACTTGTGTTTGTAAAATTAAAATCCTCAACTGTGATGTGTTGAGTTGATGGTAGAGAAGGATCACGTATGTCAGTTATATTGAGGTTATCATAGTAGGTTTCATTGTGAATTAATCTTAGATTTAATGCACTATTTTTATACCTTGCTGATGAAGATATTTTAATGTCAGGGACTGTATCAGTTAGCTGTTTTTTTAAAATGTCAATATAATCCTGACCTTCCTCTCCTAATGAATTCATTAGATGAATTTGGTAATTATTAGAAGTAATTATTTGACTAATAGTATTTGTTGTTCGATTAGAGAGCTTCTCAGTTCTAGAGATTTTTTGCTTTTCAAATTCAAGTGTTAAGTATTTAGATAAATTATCTTGAATTTTTGTCATGACTAAAGATAACTGCCCCATTTTACTAGCCATGTAGGATTCTAGTCCGCTAAAATCCATAAAGGGAATTACTGATTTTTTACTAGGTTCTTGCTTAATAATAAAAACATCTTTAGCCTCATTTTTTTCACTCTGTAAAATCCGCCTCATTGATTTTGTGGAGTGAACATAGGTATATTTTGAGTATTTACCCAAAGCCTTTTTTTTGAAATTAAGCTTCGATTTAAGCAGCAAACTTGTGAAAGTTGTAGTTCGTAATTCAACATTCAAGTCGGAATTAATTTTAAATTCTATTGCCGGTATCTTCGTGATTAATTGATCTTCTTTAAATTTACGTTTTTCAAAAAGAGATTCATTGAAGAGATAGAGTTTACCCGTAAGATTATTAAAGCGTAATCTCTCACTTTTAGGAGTGCTTAATGAATTTACAAGTAGTTGGATGATAAGGTGAGATGGAACACCTTTTAATTCAGTGATGCTTAAAACGGTGAATTCTAAAACGTCCATCCCTTCTCCTTTATCTAATATCGAACGCAAATCAATATTTTCGAAGTCAGTCTTTAAAAATAATGTATACAGAGATTTACCGTTTTCAAAAACCACACCTTTAGCTAGTGCATCCTGTGAAAAGTCGTCAATAAATTGAGCGCCATACTTAATATAACCATTGGACTGGGTAAACTGAACGATAACAAAATCTGCTAAAATATTTTCATATTGTATATTTTGAGATAAAATATTGGTTGTTACAGTGCTCATAATATATTTTTTATTTGGTTTACAGCGTCTTGATTAAATTCCTTCTTTTCTGAATCATAAAGATTACCGATTTCGATGATCGTTCCATCTTGTGTCGTTATAGGTTTATAGTCTGTAGAGGCTAGAATATTTATTATAAGTGCTTTCTTACCATTCACCCTTTTCAGTTTTCTAGTAATTTTTTCTTTAATGGTCGTCGCATTAAATTCTGTGTACTCTTGCCAGTGTTTAAAATCTACAAAAATATCTGAATCCTTAATTTTGAAATCAAAGAGTTCAAAATTTTCATCATCTAGTTCTACTAGATCTATATTTAAATGTTCTTTAAAAATGAACTTCCCAACTTCTTCTCCTATAGCACCTTTGTAAATATTATTAAACATTACAGGACTGAGAATATATTTACCCGCCTTAAATTTCGTTGCATACTTTTGGGCTTCAAAATATTCCTTTACCCCAGGTACCTGCAGAACCGTTTTTAATCTTGCCGCCTCCTCTGAGACACTAAAAGAAAGATCCTGATTAAAGTTAATATTGACATTATTAAAATCATTGGACTGTGAATACGTATATTTTATACCTACTTCTGGAAGCTCTACGTAAACGTCTAAAACTCGTATATATTTCTTAGCTTCTTCTTGATCCATAGTCGGGTGACGAAGGCACAATGATCTTAGCCGCTGCCATTCTTGAATGTCTTTTTCTCTCCAGCTAAATTCTCTTTTGATAAATCGATTTATGTTAGATAAAGCTTTTCTATTCGCAGTATTAGCTTTGTTAGAGTAAGCATCAACTTCCGTATTCTTCGATGCTGATTTACAGGAAAGCACCAATTCTTTAAACTCTCTTAGTACGATATTTTCTTCAAGGTCAAAATCACAGATTTCTTTTTTTAATTTATCGTCAGCTAATATATATATGTTTTTTGCTTTAAGATTTGTTCTACAAATTCTTCCAATAGCTTGTATAATGAACTTTGCGTAATGTTGCTTAATATTATAGTCTTTGTATAGAGACCCTTTACTCTTATTTGGTATAGGATTAGAATTTATAGATGCCATTAAATTTCTAAAAGCTCTGGTAATTTCCTGATTAAGAGTTGATAATGAAATTCTACCAGCTTCTAATAAGAACTCTAATTGAAAAAGATATTTTATAAAACCTTCTTCGTCAAGTTTCCTATTGACTAATTGAATCAGATGAGTTGGTTTATCAAGATAAATTGCATTTATATCAGTCTTGCTTTTATTGAATTTTTCTAAATCTTTGCTACGGACATCAATTAATTCCCTAACGTCTGGAGAAATGTACTGTAGATTTTGCCCTGCGCCTACTGTCTGATACATTGAAATGAGAAATAACTTTTGACCTTTCTCTAGCTGGTCAGAAAAGTCTTCCTTTTTAGACTCAAAATCAGCGCTATTAATAATTCTGTAAGCGTTGCTTACAGCATAACTTTCTGATCCATTTTTGTCAATGGCCTTAAATTTATGTTGAAGTTTTCTCAAGCAAATGAGATGATCAAAAATCTCTTCAAGTGTAGTACTTCTCAACTTATTGTCATACGGTTTTGGTTCTTTATTTAAAAGGCAAAGCATTGCATTAATTGAATCTTCTTTGATAAAATGGTCAAATGAGATGGCTATTCTTAAGTATCTCGCTTGAATATAACCGTCATCATTTCCAATCTTTCCGATAATATCTTGTGCAAGTTCTTCATCGCCTTGAAATAGATTGACAAAACCTGCAAGAACAGCGTTTTTGTCTTCATTATTCTGTACCCAAATAGGATGGATTGTAACCTCGTTGTAGTTGACTGTTTGTTTTTCTACGAGCTCTTTTAGATAAGTTTTCTCTTCAGTTGATAGTTCGATAAATCTATCTCCAAGTTGCTTTTTTAGATAAGCTATGTCATAATTACCCGTTACTGTTTCCACTTTTGCAGTAGCCGAAATACCGATAACTTTTGCTCTTTCAGCAAGTTTTAGTAAGAATTTTTCAGGAGTGTCACTAAAATTATAGATAAAAGTTTTGGTTATAGTCTCGTGCTTTTCGTCATCAATAAAATCGTAATACCTAAAGCCATTTTCGTAGATACTAAAGTCATATTGTATATGATCTTTTTTCTTCTCTTTTGGATTGGTTCTTTCTCTCTCTGAAAGAATATTATCCATGATAAACATTTTATACTTCCCATCTAATCTAAATTCCTCCAGGACGGTGCTCAATGCTAAATCATATCCAAACGTTGAGTCTTTATCATTTCTTCTTTCATTTATTATTTCTTGATAATTCTGTGCGAGACTTTTTGTAGCACCCTGAAAATAGGAGATATAACCCTTTATTTGATTGAGTAACGTTATTATATTCTCTTGGTTGGTGAAAGGTTTTGTATCTGTGAACTTTAAATAGTTCATTTTTTTTTCTTCATTTGAATCTATTTTTATAAATTTCTTATCATTACGATATACCGAA
>CAYXQH010000136.1:7536-11315 GCA_964467425.1 uncultured Saprospiraceae bacterium | reverse complement strand
TTGCAGTGATAAATTTGGTGTAAAAGGCAAACCTCTCTTATCCAAACGTTTGCTTTCAAAAGGCTCTACTTTATAATCAATGTAGTAGAAATTCTGTATAACATTTTTTCGATTGTAAAGATTAGTAAAGGATAGACCAAGCTTTCCTTTTACCTTTGATTTTTTACGTTTGCCGATGTTGTAAAGAATGCTCGCATCAAGTGTGTGGTAGTTGGATTCCTTTTCAGTGAGTAGTGGACCATAGTCAAGTCGATAACGCATGTTTCCATCAGGATCTTGGTACGTGGCAAGTTCAGTAGGCGCAGAGTAAGGCCTGCCGACTGCAAAACGCCAGAGTAAAGAAAACTCAAACTGCTTCCATTTTGTACCTTGAAATAAGGAAATACGATGAGGTTGTGTATAGGGGCTTTTATACCGAATATCATCTTCTATAATATAAAATTCATCTCTCGTATATTCATACGTCCAAAGCATAGACAAGAGCGGACTATCATATTGGAAAACCGTTTCGATTCCCTGAATATCCATTTCAGCAAGTTTGTAAGGATCTTCCGAAAAAGTAAAATCAAAGGCCTGCGTATTGATATTCGTAATAGCTTTTCGATAATAATCCAAACTTACAGACCAACGATTTTTACGATACCTTGCTCCAAGACTCCATTGTTTATTTTGAGCAATCGGCGTTTCGTTCCACCATTCATTTTCTTCAGAGGCAAGATACCAATAGCGATCTTCTACAGATAATGCCGTAAACAGACTTACCTGATTCAGGTTCTGGTGATACCAACCATAATGTCCATGAAGGGTGAGGTGATCGGTGGGAATAATGGACAAATGTATCCTGGGTTCAAAAAGATGGCGAGGCGATTGGCTATATTTTGACCAGCGTATGCCCGGTTCCAAATTCCAACGTGGAGACAACTTAATGAGTGGTTGAATAAAAACGCTTTGCTCATATGCCGTATCCGCATCATTATAATGATTGTAAGAACCAAAAAAGTCGATGTCTTCATTAAAACTTCTAAAACGATAACGTTCTAGTTGATAGCCGAGGTTGATTTCAAATTTTTTAAAATCAAAAGTCTGCTTAAATTTAAAATTTTCCTGAGCGACTTCATTCAGCTGTGTTTGCTCTCGATTGATGGTCGATGAATCACTATATTCTTCAAAACGATATCGATTTAGAAAAGTACTTTTGGTCCAGGAAATCTGGCTGGAAATATTTTTAGTCCAGCGGCGTTGATAAGAAGCACTGTAGCCGGTGTTTTCTAACTTCAACGAATCGATCGGTGAAATATCAACAAATTCTCCTTCTTGAAAGTAAGCCAATGAACTTTCAAAACTTAATGCATTAAATCGAAAATGATCTTTTGGACTAGCTTGGTATTGAAGAGAGAAAGTAATATCCTGAAAATTATATTTTGGAATTAACGTAATGAACTCTTCCAAATCCAGCACATCGACATAGTATTGCGTATTAGGGATACTACCGAATTGAAAAGATTGATCAAAAAATCGATCATAAACAAAACTTTGATAAAGATCAAAGTAAGAGCGTCTCCAGCCAAAATCTAATTGAAGCTTCTTGTCGAATAATGGAATTTGTGTTGCTAGATTGGTATATAATAAATCTGCGTAAGCTTCGATATTTAAAGAATCTGTTTTTGAATGGTTAGAAAGAGCAATCGTTCCAGATGCCTGACCGGATTCTTCGGCTGATCCGCCGTTTCTATTTACCGTAATCTGATCCACCATGAATGGATTAACCGCGCTCACTTTTCCATAAAAATGACTCGTTTGAAAAATTTGAATACCATTCCATTTATACCCGGTTTGATCGGGAGCTCCTCCTCGTATTTGTATTTTAGAAACATCTTCCGTTGCGGAACTTATACCTGGCAATAATTGAATGACACTCAAGGCGTCATTATCATTACGACCAGCAAGCGGCATCATTTTCTCCGTATCCAAAACATCGATCTTTTCAGTAGTTTGATCTCGCCATGAAATATATTCCGTTACTTCAATGTTGCCAAGGATATGCGATTTCGTTTTTAAAACAATCGTCTTGTTTTTTAAATCTAAAAAACGAACAATCGGAAGGGTAATGGTCTCGTAACCGAGATAACGAACTTGGAGTTTTTCGTTTTTATCAAAATACCCCTTTAACTGAAATTGCCCATCTAAATTGGATTGATTGGCTTTATTTAAATTTGGAATCCAAACCGTTGCGCCGACTACCGTTTGTCCATATTCATCCTTGATCCAGCCTTGGATAGTTTGCGGGGCGATTTTATTTTTCGAACTAATCGGATCTTGTTGAACAACATAAACATGTTCGTCAAGCTTTGAAAAATTTCGATTCAAAACAGAACAGGCAACTTTTAAAATATTCTCTGTATCTCCACTACAAGAAAAAGAGTACGTTCCTTTTGGAAGGTTATCGTGATTAAAATTAAATTTTATATTCAGCTCTTTTTCTAAAGACTCTAAAACCTCCAAAGCATTTTTTGACTCCGACTGATAATAAAAAGTTTGCGAAAAAAGGACAGAAGTGAAAAAGATTAGAAGGAACATTAAGGCAAGACGAAGGTATCCCATCTGGTTTCCTGGAGATAGGGCAGAGGTGTCTTTTCTATTTAATAAATTTAAGACCATCGTTGCCGAGCGAATATTGCCATCCCATGGTTTCAGACAAATACCTTGCAGTTTCATCTATGGAGCTAAAGGGAATAAGTCCAGAGAATTGAGTCTCTCTATTTAGTCCTTCCAACTTTACTGTAATTCCATGAAACCGTTCGATATCTGAAATGACCAGACCAACCGGGACTTGCTTATAAATTTGTTGGTTTTCTTTAATCCAGTCTGGATCAGAATTATTAATGTTTTCAACAGTTTTTAGCGTGTTTTTGTTTAAATAAACCTCTTGACCTGCCGTCAGTTCGACACTGGCTCCAGTAGTATTGGTACGCACTTCCACTTTTCCTTCGAAACACTGCACCCGCATATAATCACCAAAAGACCAAATATCGAAAGCCGTTCCAAGTACCCGAATGGTTCCCGAAGTAGTTCGTACTGAAAAAGGACTCCCTTTTGTTACTTTAAAATAGGCTTGCCCAAACAATTCTACTTTTCGTTCTTCTGACCAGTTTTTTTCAAAATAAGAAACTTTCGTTCCAGGGCTCAATTGAATGACCGTTCCATCTGCCAATTCATATAACTGTTGCTCTTTAGGCGCAGTTTCAATTCTCGTCGGATCGTTTAAATATTTATAAATAAAGAACCCAATGGCAGCAATCAAAAGAATTCCAAAAAATAAAAAGAGTCGCCTTTTAAAATCAATAACAGGCTCAGTCGCTTTGATCGCTGCTTTTTTTGGAGGAGTGTCCATTTCTACCTTGTCTGCAAATTGCTCCCACAAATCCTCAGGTGCTTTGACATCCAAATCAAAAGCCTCCTGTCTATCCAAAGTTATCTTCAAATTAGACAAATCAACGACCTTCTCCAGTCGAGTTAACTCTTCTGGAGTAATTGTCTTATTCAGCCACTTTGATAATAATATTTCGTCTTCCTGACTCATTACATGTATTAAACGTATTAAAATTCAAAAACCCTACCTCAAAGCTTTCTGGCTTCGCCAGAAAATGATAGTTCACCTACGGTGAAAGAGGTAGATCCCGATTGAAAATCGAGATAATGATGGTTCGCCTTCGGCGAAAACGATAGTTTGCCTTCGGCAAAAATATATTTCCGCGGCCTTATTATTTCCGCCGAAGGCG
>CAYXQH010000136.1:6285-7436 GCA_964467425.1 uncultured Saprospiraceae bacterium | reverse complement strand
ACCATCATTTTCGCCAAAGGCGAACTATCACTTCCCGACTACGTCGGGACCTTCTCCGCCAAATGCCTCAGCGCCTTCGACATTCTTTTCTCCACTGCCTTCACGCTAATGGAAAGCTGCGCTGCGATTTCTTTATAAGTCATTTCATTAAATCGATTCAAAATAAAAACCTCTTTAGATGCTGGTGTCATAGAATTAATTGCCGATTCTAGTTTGGTTTTAAATTCAGCCATCTCCAGTTGATACTGTCCGTCTTGAATATTTGCTTTAGCAGAAGGAATCTGTTTTAATTTAAGCTGCGTTTTGGCTTTACGAAAGGCATCAATTGCCAGATTATTTGCTACGGTGAAGAGAAAGGCTTTTGATTTTTCAATAGAAACTTTTGCGCAATTATTCCATAAACGAATAAAAGCCTCCTGGCTAAGATCGGCACTTTGACCAACATCTAAACCCTTACTTTGCAGAAACCGCTGAATCGGTTTCGACCATTCCATAAAAACGCGCTTGAATACTTTTTGATCACAGATCCCCAATGCCTTTCTGGTTTTATTTTTAAACAACTTTAAGATAAGGTTTAGATTTTTTTAAAAAAAATAAAAATGAAGGTAGGGTAAAGAAATTCGCATCCGTTTCAATTAAAAACTAAAAGAAACGAACATGAGAAATTTAAAACAAGCCCTTTTTCTTCTTTTTATCCTTTTCGGAACCACCTTGTATGCCCAAAATAACTGGAATGTATTGAAAACAGGTGCAGGAGGTTGGGTGACTGGTATGGATATTCATCCTTCTGGTGATCCCATCTTTGTTCGTGTAGATGTAGGAAGTGCCTATCGTTGGAATGCAGCGACAGAAGATTGGACGAATATCGTAACGAGCGACAACTTACCTGCTTCAGAAATTTATTGGAATAAATATGATGGCGTGTTGAGCATTGTATCTGCACCATCCGATAACGATGTAGCCTACCTCGCCTATTTCGATGGAATTTATCGAAGTACCAATAAAGGCGATAACTGGACTAAAACAAATTTTCCAATAATGGAAATGTCTCCAAATGATGATGATTCTAAATTATCTGGTGAACGTTTATCTGTAGATCCGGCCAATTCGAGTGTGGTATATTTTGGTTCGATCGATGATGGACTTTGGTA
>CAYXQH010000136.1:2156-6185 GCA_964467425.1 uncultured Saprospiraceae bacterium | reverse complement strand
ATCCGGCCAATTCGAGTGTGGTATATTTTGGTTCGATCGATGATGGACTTTGGTACACAGATGATGGAGGATCGTCCTGGGCAAAAATCAATGCGACGCCGGATGGAGAACAAGATCGTGGTGTTCGGCAGATTCTTTTTGATAAAGATGCTGGAACGACCGGAGGAAAAACGAATATCATCTACGCTTTCATCGATGGAGAAGGCGTATATAAATCAGAGGATGCCGGTCTTAATTGGAACTTGATTTCTTTTGGAGTAGCGAATCCTTGGTTTTATGATGCTGAGATTGCGGAGGATGGAAAAATTTATATCTGTGGAGAAAGTTCAGATTATAATCCTTTCGGAGTTTATCAATATAATGGGACGACCTGGACCCAGGTGTTTTCTGAGGATCTTTCTATTGCAATGGGAGAAATTGCGGTTGACCCTTTTGATGCCGATCGAATTTTTGTTTTTAGCTATGGCTATACAGATACTTACCGAACTTCAAATGTAAATGCTGGAACGCCCAACTGGACATATCAAACTAACAGCAGAACGGCTTCTGGTATTCCGTGGCTTTCATGGTCGTATGGGGATTGGTTTTCTATTGGTGAAGTAGTCATGGATCCGGTTGTACAAAATAAAATATGGAAAGCAGATGGTGTTGGTGTCTGGGTGTCAACGGACATTAATGATGGCGATATGACTTGGGATGAAAAGTCTGTAAAACAAGAGCATTTAGTTTCGAATGATATAGTTGCGCTTCCAGATGATAAAGCCGTTACGGTACATTGGGATCGGCCAGTCTTTCATCATAATAACTTGGATGAATACCCTACGGTGCATCAACCTTCTAGTCGATTTAATAGCAGCTGGGATATTGATCAGAGCCCAAGTGATGAAGATTTTTTAGTGGCCATTATTGAAGACCACCGTTATTGTTGTTATGATGAAGATACTCGAAGTTCTGGTTATTCGGAAGATGGAGGATTGACCTGGACTAAATTTTCCACCATGCCTGATCCGGGATTTGAAAATAGCAAATATGGGATAATCGCCGTTTCTGCAAATGATAATGACAATATTGTTTGGCTTCCAGTTAATTTTGAAATGCCTTATTATACAACGGATCGCGGAGAGACCTGGACGCAGGTTAATTTGCCAGGGGCTTCAGCTTCTTGTTGTTTAGCAGCAAATTATTTTCACCGTCGAGCTTTGGTGGCAGACCGCGTTTTAGATAACACCTTTTATATTTATGACTTTGGAAATGGAAGTATTTTTAAAACTACCAATGGTGGTGCTTCCTGGACAAGAAATGCAAACGTACTCCCTGCTTATGCTTATAATGTGAAACTCACTTCCGTCCCAGGTAACGCCAATCACCTACTTTTTGCGAAAGGACCGGAGGAAGCGGTCGATTTTATTGGGCCGCTTTCCCGATCAACCGATGGAGGGCAAACCTGGACAGATTTTCCGAATACGAATGAAGTACTTAATGTGTCTGTTGGCAAAGCAGAAGAAGGGCAGGATTATCCAACAATTTTTATTTATGGTCGGGTGAATGATGTATTAGGTTACTGGATGACTGTTGATGAAGGGACTACCTGGACACAGCTGGGAGATTATCCAATGGGGATTTATGATATTCCAAAAGTCATGGAAGGTGATATGAATAAACATGGTCGGCTTTATATAGGTTTCGGTGGAAATGGGTTTGTCTATCATGAATTAGATGCATCGCTTCCAGTAAGTTTTGTAGAACCTTTCTGGGGCTATGAAAAAAATGGAGCTAATGTTTTGAAATGGACAACAAGCGAAGAAAGAAATGTAAGCCACTTCGAAATTCAGCGTTCATCGAATGGAAGCTTCTGGGATGCTCTGGGGAAAAAAGAAGCAAGAGGAAATACGAGCGATACTAGTAAATATAATTTTCAGGATCGTCAACCTATGCAAGGGGCGAATTACTATCGATTAAAAACGATTGATGAAGATGGGACATTTCGGTACTCCAATATTGTCATTATTGAAAATGTTATGCTAACTGATTTTGCAATAATTCCGAATCCGGTGCAAGATGCATTTATTTTTGAAAGCGATTTGGTGAAGGGGCGATTAGAGCTTTTAGATGTACATGGCCGAATTTTACTATCGCATTCTATTCAGGAAATTTCAAACACAAAAATTGATGTTTCCGAATTGCCGAGAGGTCTTTACTTTGTCCGGGTTTCAAATCAACAAGGAAAGAGTTTTTCAAAAAAAGTAATTAAAAATTAATAGCGCCATTTTAACCGAATAATTTTATATTTTTAAAACATAATAATACCCTTATGAAAATGAGAATATTACCCCTCCTTGCCACACTATTATTTTTTGGTGGATTAAATGCCCAAACGATTAGTAAATTTATTCATGTCGACCAATTTGGTTATACGCCAGATGCAACAAAAGTAGCGGTCTTAAGTGATCCACAGATTGGATATAATGCTGCAGATACCTATACTGCACCAGCAACGATGGAACTCCGAAATGCGAACACTGATGCAGTGGTCTTTTCCGCAAGTCCAAGCTCATGGAATGGCGGTGCAACGCATAATCAATCCGGAGATAAAGGCTGGTGGTTTGACTTTTCAAGCCATACTGATGGAGGGACTTTTTATGTTTATGATCCGACGAATGATGAACGTTCTGGAGATTTTGAAATAAAAGAAGATGTCTATAATGAGGTGTTAAAAGCTTCAGTTAAAATGTTTTATTATAATCGATGTAATATGGAAAAGGCAGCACCTTATGCTGCACCCAACTGGACGGATGGTGATAATTTTGAAAATAATTTGCAAGATGGAAATTGCCGATATGTCAATGACCAATCAAATGCTTCTTTGGAAAAGGATTTATCAGGTGGCTGGTTTGACGCAGGAGACTATAATAAATATGTAACCTTTGCTTCTTCTGCTGTACATCAATTACTAAGTGCTTATCAGGATAACCCAGAAATATTTACGGACGATTGGAATATTCCGGAATCAGGGAATGGTGTTCCTGATATTTTAGATGAGGTAAAATGGGAATTAGATTGGCTATTAAAAATGGTGAACGATGATGGTGCCACTATAATAAAAATGGGAAGTATATCTTATAATGATAATTCTAGTGCTCCACCAAGCGCAAATTCGGATCAACGATATTATGGACCTACCTGTACATCGTCAACTATTGCCGCAGCAGCTATGTTGTCCCATGGGGCTACTGTTTTTGACGATATTCCAGGAATGGAAGATTTTGTAGAAGATTTAGAAACAGAAGCTGAAGCCGCTTGGGGTTTTGTTATTCCTCTTTTGAATGCAGGGGCTATAGATTTGGAATGTGATGATGGGACCATCAAAGCTGGTGATGCAGATATGACGGTAGAGCATCAATTAGAACAAGCTTTAATTGCAGCGGTTTATTTGTACGATCAACTTGGCGATGCAACGTATAGTGATTATGTCAGAGATCATATCAATGAGGCAAGCCCGATTACTACAGATTATTGGGATGCCTATCAGATGCCACTTCAGGATGCGCTGATGCATTATTCGACATTAAGTGGTGGAGATGTGAATACTCAAAATACAATTACTACTTCGTTTACCAATGCGGTGACCAATAACTGGAATAGCTTTTATGGTCTTGTTGCAAACGATGACCTCTATCGTTCCTATATGCCGGACTGGGCTTATCATTGGGGAAGTAGTCTACCGAAAGCGGGGTTTGGTGTTTTAAATTTATTAGCAAATAAATATGGTATTAATTCTGGCTCATCAGCAGATTACGAATTGAAGGCTAAAGAACAATTGCATTCTTTTCATGGAGTCAATCCTCAAGGTCTTGTTTACCTTTCTAATATGTATGATTTTGGTGCAGATCGGTCGATTGATGAAATTTATCACACCTGGTTTCATGATGGAACGGATTGGGATAATGCGCAAACTTCCTTATATGGACCAGCGCCAGGCTTTGTTACTGGAGGGCCAAATAGTTCCTATGATTCTAATACCAGTCTGTC
>CAYXQH010000136.1:0-2056 GCA_964467425.1 uncultured Saprospiraceae bacterium | reverse complement strand
GATAATGCCTATTTTGAAATTCAACGTTCTAAGGATGGTCAAAACTGGGCAAAGATAGGACGAGTAGAAGCACGTAATAATCCTTTAGATACCAGCAAATATACGTTTAAAGACAGCAATCCATTAAAAGGATTTAACTACTATCGACTTCGACAAGTTGATATTGATGAGCAATTCGAATATTCTAATATCATTACCATAGAAAATAAATCAGTTCACACTATCCGTGTTGTTCCAAATCCGGTGAAAGGTAGATTAAGCATTTCTTCGAATATCGATAATGGTAGAGTAGAGATATTGACTGTGAATGGAGCTGTCCTAATTTCTGAATTGTTTTCAAATAAAAATATTGAATTGAATCTAGCTGATCTTCCTAAAGGAATCTATTTTGTAAAACTAATGGATGAACAAGGAAATCAGTTGGTCGAGAAGATTGTGAAGCAGTAGCTTAAAACGGCTGATGTTTTCTTTTTAAAATTTATTCGGTATTCGGTATTCGGTACATTTCGTGGCCTAATATCGAATACCATTTTCTTTTTTCTAAGTTTTTTTAAAAAAAATTACTTTCTGGGAACTAACTGGAAAGTAATATAGTTTATGTAGTTGTATCATTTAAAATAGAAAAAATGATTTTACAAAATCTAAATAAAAATTACGCTGATCGATTCAGTGAACGAGAATTTATCCTATCTAAATAGCCTGCCTCAAAGGAGTTCATGGCTACTAAGATAGTCATGGATTAAATTTCCAAATTATTATTATTTATTGCGAATTAATTAAGCTCTGGGGGTGAGAGCGCTTTGGTAGTGATGTCTTAACATGATGATCCAGAGAGGACAAGGTTCGACACCTTGAGTTGATTCATAATTCATAATTCATAATTCATGTGTCATGTGCCATGAGTCAAGGGGGAAAAGATTATTATATTTTCATGACCCATGACCCATGACCCATGACCCATGACCCATGACCCATGATCCATGACACATTGTAAAAAAGTTCTTTGACAAAAAATATAAAACTATGGAGCATCCATGGCAGAAAAACGTTCTGTCGTTCTGTAGTTTGATTGGCAGCTTACTGTCAACGGAGTTCGCTTCGAAAATAAGCCTGGCAACAGGTGTAAATCCTTCACTCAAGTAAGGGGGTTGGAGACATTTATTTATAGGTGTTTGAGTAAGCAGGCAACGATCGTGTTGGGATCAAATGTCAGGGGCGACCGCTGAGGCATGAGGAGACCACATACTTTGTGAAGGATAACAAAGTTGAGATGGAGACATCAATAGGGAAAGTTGTAGAATACTGGTTTATATAGAGTTATCCACTTTGTATAAGCTGGGTTCAGTATCAGGGATAGGTGTTCGGAAACGGATCGCTATGCTGAAGTACGGTGAGTCGGGAGACTTGCAGGGAGGAGCATGGTATTCTGTGGGCTAAAATCTACGGAGCCTACCCGGGACGCTTCTTTCTAATATCCAAACAACCGCTAAAGTAGTTCAATTGGAAGAACATCAGTTTGATACACTGAAAGTTGTGGGTTCGATTCCCATCTTTATCCATAAGGTTATAAGCGAAAGTCTCGGGCGTTGTGATGTAGTAGTTGCCTAAACCCATTGCAAAATATGGGCTATGAATAAGCCGCAAGCTATTCGTAGGTGGTGCACATTCTTTTCAAGCCGGCTTCAAGGCAATGCCTTGGGGAACGTTTGATTAATGGCGGAGGATCAACCTCCCAGCGTTGCAAAGCGTGGACTTTGAGCCACTATGCAAGCCAAGTCTAAAGCGCTGATCAATCACAATGTAGCTTTTTGAAGTGGTCTCGATCACAGCATAAAGTATAATGGCATCAGGTAAGTACGCAGACCGGGCGACTGGAAAGCGTGGATAACACGAGAACACTAGGGCAAGCAATCCCTGGCCATAATTCGTGGAAAGCTTATCTATGAACGAAGCGATAGTCTCAGGCTTCTTTTTTTTAAATTCAATATTCAATATTCAATATTCAATATTCAATATTCAACCGAAAACCAAACCCCTAAAACCTAAAACCGAAAAC